>NZ_JBHYUG010000003.1:147273-171925 GCF_042749375.1 Streptomyces sp. NPDC059477
CCAACGCCCTCACCCGCGTTTCGGGCCCCCCCCCCTGCCCCTGACACACCGTCGTGGACAGCCTAAGGCCCGCCTGCGTGCGGGCCTTCGGCCGTTCTCAGAGCCTCCCCGCCTCCCGCAACACCTTGGCGAGCGTCCCCTCCCCCGTGACGGCGATCCGCCCGTCCCGTACGGCGTCGGCGACGCTCAGTTGCCCGCGCGCGATGGCCGTACCGGTGAGGGTGTCCAGCTCCAGCACGGCGTCGGGTTCGACGGGCGCGGCCCCGTAGCCGTACATGGCCCCACCCCCACCCCCATCGCCATCCCGCCCGGCGTACACATGAAAGACCCCTTCCTCCAGCCGCACCTCCACCAGCCCCTCCCCCTCCAGGGCCCGGAGCAGCGGCAGGGCGAACCAGTGGGCGCGTACGGCGTCGGTGGGCCGCCGCTCCCCCAGCTCGCCTTCCCCCCACTCCCCCAGCGCTTGGAGCACCGGCAGCAGGCGGCGCCCGCGCGGGGTGAGTTCGTAGACGTACGCGGCTCCCGGCGGCGGCAGCCTGCGTCGCTCCGCCAGCCCGTCCCGTTCCATGTCCCTCAGCCGGGAGGCGAGGACGTCGGTGCTCACGCCGGGCAGGTCCGCGTGCAGATCCGTGTAGCGGCGCGGACCGGCGAGCAGTTCCCGGACGATCAGCAGGGTCCAGCGGTCGCCGACGGCGTCCAGCGCGCGGGCTGCGGAACAGTACTGGTCGTAGCTACGGCGTGGTGACATGGGACGCAGTCTAGACATGTAGTTGGACTTTCCAAGCTGTCACTTGGTAAAACCAAGCATCACGTAGAACCAAGCATCACAAGTTCCGGAAGTTCGGAAGTTCCCGGAGGGTCGTCGCATGGAGTTCCGGCAGTCGAGCAAGCTGAGCGAGGTCTGTTACGAGATCCGCGGCCCGGTGATAGAGCACGCCAACGCGCTGGAGGAGGCGGGTCACAGCGTGCTGCGCCTGAACACCGGCAATCCGGCCCTCTTCGGTTTCGAGGCGCCGGAGGAGATCGTCCAGGACATGATCCGCATGCTGCCGCAGGCCCACGGCTACACGGACTCGCGCGGCATCCTCTCCGCCCGCCGCGCGGTGGCCCAGCGCTATCAGACACTCGGCCTTGAGGTGGACGTGGATGACGTGTTCCTGGGCAACGGTGTCTCGGAGCTGGTCTCGATGGCCGTTCAGGCCCTGCTGGAGGACGGCGACGAGGTACTGATCCCGGCCCCGGACTTCCCCCTCTGGACCGCGGTGACGACCCTGGCGGGCGGCAAGGCGGTGCACTACCTCTGCGACGAGCAGGCGGAGTGGTACCCGGACCTGGACGACATGGCGGCCAGGATCACCGACCGCACCAGGGCCGTGGTCATCATCAACCCCAACAACCCCACGGGCGCGGTGTACCCCAAGGAGATCGTGGAGGGCATCCTCGACCTGGCCCGCCGCCACGGTCTGATGGTCTTCGCGGACGAGATCTACGACCAGATCCTGTACGACGACGCCGTGCACCACTCGGCCGCCGCGCTGGCCCCGGACCTGGTGGTCCTGACCTTCTGCGGCCTGTCGAAGACCTACCGGGTGGCGGGCTTCCGCTCGGGATGGCTACTGGTGACCGGCCCACGCCAGCACGCCAAGAACTACCTGGAGGGCCTGACGATGCTGGCCTCCATGCGGCTGTGCGCCAACGCGCCCGCCCAGTACGCCATCCAGGCCGCGCTGGGTGGACGCCAGTCCATCACCGAACTGACCGCACCGGGCGGCCGGCTCCACGAGCAGCGGAACGTGGCCTGGGAACGGCTGAACGAGATCCCGGGCGTGTCGTGTGTGAAGCCCAAGGGCGCGCTGTACGCGTTCCCGCGCATCGACCCGGCGGTGCACAAGATCCACGACGACGAACGGTTCGTCCTGGACCTTCTGCTACGCGAAAAGATCCAGGTCGTCCAGGGCACCGGCTTCAACTGGCCCACCCCGGACCACTTCCGCATCCTGACCCTGCCGCACGCGGAGGACCTGGAGGCGGCGATCGGGAGGATCGGGCGGTTCTTGAGCGGGTATCGGCAGTAGGGGGTCGGGGCGGGGAACGGCGGGACTCGTCGCCCCCACCTGCGCTGTGGCCCAGCGCACTTCTCGCACATCGCCGCCGGGCCACCACCCCTGGCGCGGCTGCCCTACTTGAGGGCCACTTCACACCAGACCGTCTTCGTGTACGGGTCGCCTCCGGCGGTGCCCCAGTGGGTGGACAGCACCTCCACCAGGACCAGCCCCCGCCCGGACTCCGCGTCCGGCTCGACCGGCGGGAGGGTGCCGGGGGTGGGCGGCCGGCGTTCGGGGCGGGCGTCGGTGACTTCGATACGGAGGGTGGGGTCCGCCGGGTAGAGGGTGAGGGTCAGCCGGAACTGGCGCCCTCGGTGCCGACCGTGTGTGATCGCGTTCGCGGCGAGTTCGGCGACGAGCAGCGCGGCGGTGCGGCTGGCGTCGGTGTCCGGGGCCCAGCCCCAGGCGAGGAGCTGCCCGATCGCGCAGTGCCGAGCGAAACGGGCGCCATGTGGGGTGGCCGGGAGACGGGTGCTGTAGCGATGGGCTGGCGCCGTCGCGGGGGGAATATCGGCGTTCATGTGACTCAGAGTGGTCAGCTGTCTCTGCGCTGGCCAGTAACGGCGGCCGTACACAGCGTCACTGACCGATCGTTGTCCGGGTCTGTCCGGGCGGCGTGGCGTTACGCGGGTGCCTGTGGGGAGTTGGGCACGGATGACACACGGAGGTGTCGGAGCAATGAGTGACGAGACTGAGTCGTACATCGCCGACGACGAGGAAGCGGCGGCGGTACTCAAGACAGTGGGCAAGGTCATCAAGATGTGCCGGGAGCGGAAGGGGCTCACACAGGCCGAGTTGGGGAGGGCCGTGGGGTACAGCGAGGAGCAGGTCTCGGCGGTGGAGCGCGGAAGGCGGGCACCCAGTGAGAAGTTCCTCAAGGCGGCCGACGAGGTGTTGGGCGCCGATGGCCTGATCGTGGGATTACGGAAGGACGTGGCACAGGCCAAGTACCCGAAGAAGGTTCGGGATCTGGCCAACTACGAGGTACAAGCGGTCGAGGTGTGCGCCTACGCCAACTCGGTCGTCCATGGACTGCTTCAGACACCCGACTACGCGCGAGCACTGTGCGAGATGCGCCGCCCGCCGTTCCCCGAAGAAGAGGTCGACCGCATCGTCGCCGCTCGACTCGACCGCCAGGAGATCCTCGGCCAACAGCTCACCACCGTCTTCAGTTTCGTGCTGGAGGAGGAGATGCTGCGCCGACCTCTCGGGGACAAAATGGTGATGCGGAAGCAGCTCGAACATCTGTTGGATGTGAGTCAGCTCCGAAACGTGGATCTCCAGGTGATGCCTACGGATCGCGAGGACCACGCAGGCACTGACGGATCCTTTGAGTTGCTACGGCTGGCGAAGGGGGACCGGGTGGCGCACAACGAGGTGCAGCTCATCAGCCGTCTGATCTCGCTCCCCGCCGAAGTTCAGCTCCTTGAGATCCGCTATGGCACCATCCGGTCACAGGCCCTCACGCCCGGTGAGTCGCTGGCCTTCATCAAGAATCTGCTGGGAGAAACATGATCACCAACACGCTGGAGTGGTTCAAGAGCAGCTACAGCGGCGCCGATGCCCCGTCATGCGTGGAAGTCGCCCTCGCCCCCAAGTCGATCCACGTCCGGGACTCCAAGCACATAGACGGCGACCAGCTCGCCTTCGATCGCGACCGCTGGACCGCCTTCCTCACGTACGCCACCGAGCGCTGACGTACACCACCCGCCCCGCCCCGGTCCCGCTACCGGGCGCGGGGCGTCTGCGCCTCCCCCACGCGGACTTCCGCTTCCCGAAATCCGGCCTTGATCAGGAGGCTCTCCCGTGGGCAGATGGGAACCGATCAGACTGGATGGCCACCGTTCACGTACTCCTCGAAGGACACTGACTCCGCGATTGCGGTGCGCTGGTACTCGATGAAGGGGGAGATGTCCCCTTCGAGCAGCTCGCGGTTGATCTGAGTCCCGTCCGCCTCATAGTTCATGAGGACTACCTCTGTCTGGTCGAACATCCAGAAATCTTGAACCCCCTCAAGAGGGTTCGGTCGGTTGGTCACGTCGAGGATGCGAATGTTGTCGCCCGCCTGGACGTGCACCCCGTAGTAGCGACTGAACTCGAACCGCAGATAGTCGGAGAGTGGTCGCGTGACGATGTGCACACGGCCGTTGCGCTTTCCCTCGGCTCGCTGGCGGGAGACGCGCTCGGTGTACGCGGAAGCCAAGTAGGGAGTCAGCGACCGCCCCTCGCGGAAGACCGAGAACTCTTCCGCCTCCTGCGGTACCAGGTACTGCGGAAGGGTTTCGAGCCGCCATGCTTCGTGTGTGATCCCTGCGAAACGGCGACTCCAGTCCTCACCATCCAAGAACACGTACAGCCTCCCTCAACGTCTCCCCCTCTGCACGTGCCGTTTCCATGCGGGGACGCGACTATGCGCGTTGTCGCATAACTCCATCGGCTCCGTCTGGCCGGAGGCTACGCCGCCGAGCACTGACGTACGGCACCACACGCCCCGCATCCGGTCCCGTACCGGGCGCGGGGCGCCTTCGTCGTCATAGCCTGAACGCATGGGTGATCTCTTTCTCGTACGGCACGGTGAAACCGAGTGGTCGCGGTCCGGGCGGCACACCGGGCGCACGGACGTCCCGCTGACCGCGCGGGGGCGGGACGAAGCCCGCGCGGTCGTGCCGCTGATCCGGTCGCACAGGATCGGCGCGGCGTTCGTCAGCCCCTCGCAGCGGGCCCGGGAGACAGCGGAGCTGATCGGGCTGCCGGACGCGCGGCCGGACGCGGATCTCATGGAGTGGGACTACGGAGGCTACGAGGGGGTCACCACGGTCGAGATCCAGCGGGACCGGCCCGGGTGGTTCCTGTTCACGGACGGGGTGGAGCCCGGACCGCCGGAGCATCCCGGCGAGAGCGTGGAGGAGGTCGGGCGGCGGGCGGACCGGATGCTGGCCAAGGTGGACGCGGCGCTCAGCAATCACGAGGGGTGTGTGGTGCTGGTGGCGCACGGACACATTCTGCGGGTGCTGACCGCCCGGTGGCTGGCGCTGCCGCCGCAGGACGGGGCGCTGTTCCAGTTGGCGACGGGGGCGGTGTGCAGGCTGGGGCATGAGCACGGGCGGCCGGTGATCGCGGGGTGGAATGTCAGACCCGGGACGTAGCCTTCAAGGGGTCGGGGAGACGAGGGCCGGGGGAGGTGTACGGGCATGACACGACCAGCCACGCCCGCGCAGCGGCGTGTCATCGACGCGGCCGATCCGGTCACCGGGCGGCTGAAGGGCACGGAGGCGCAGCTCGCGGCGCTGGTGAAGCGGGGGCTCGCCTTCCGGCATCCGCGTGCGCCGCACGACCACTTTCTGACGCCCGCCGGGCATCGGCTACGGGAGGAGCCCGTGGCCACTGTGACGGTGGAGGGCGGCGCGGGGGTGTTCAGCGCGCGGGTCGGGGGTGAGGAGGAGCCGCCGGAGGCCGGGCCCGCGCGGAGCCGTGAGGTGCACAGTGCCTGGCAGGGGCTGCTGGAGCTGCGGCGGATGACCAATCCGGACGGGGCGACGGACCGGCCCTGCGGCTGGGAGCGGGGCAATCTCGTGCGGGCGGCGGCGCTGGCGCTGGAGGCGGCGGGGCATCGGCCGGCGGACGGGGGGGAAGGGGACGGGTATCGGGTGCGGGCCACTCCGCAGCCCGATGCCGTGGCCGTGACGGTGACCGACCTGGAGGCGTTGCGGGCGTGCGCGGCGACGCTGGAGGCGGCGGGGTGGCAGCCGGGTGAGTACACCGAGCCGCGTACCCGGGTGCGCTATCTGCTGGCCTCTCCGCGACGGGTCTGAGGGGCGTGTCAGGATCTGGGGGCAGAGTCGTTGGCCAGAACAAGGAGTTGCGGTGAGTGAAGAGTTCTCGGTGCCGGTGACCGTCCGGGGGTACGAGACCGATGTCCAGGGTCATCTCAACCAGGCCGTCTATCTCAGCTATGCCGAGCACGGTCGGTGGGCGCTGCTGGAGGCGGCCGGGATCCGTCAGCGGGATCTCACGGACAACGGTCTGGGGCCGGTGGTGCTGGAGACGACGATCCGTTACCGGCGGGAGCTGCTCGCGGGTGATGAGGTGACGGTGACCTGCGCGTTTCTCTGGGGTGCGGGCAAGACGTTCAAGGTGGTGCAGCGGATCGTGAAGTCGGACGGCACGCTGGCCGCCGAGGTGGAGGGCCTGAGCGGACTGCTGGACCTGAAGCTGCGCAAGCTGGTCGCGGACCCGGGCGGGCGGCTGAAGCAGCTCGCTTCGGAGCCGGGGCTGTTGGGGGTGTGACGGGAGCCGACAGGGGCAGGGGGCGACCAGGTCGGGTGCGTTGCTGGTGTCGTACGCCGCTCGTGCCTCGGCGACGTAGACCCGGTGACGTTCGGTCCAGTCGGTGAGGCGCTGGAGCGTCTCGTGGAGTTCCTCGGCTACCGGGGTGAGCGCGTATTCGATGGGAAGGGCGTCATGGGTCGAGTATTCAGCTCTTACGCGGATGAACTGGCGGCAGCACTATTCGTTGGAGTTCCGCTCTCCATCACGGTGGCATGGCTGTTGCACCGGTTCGTCCTTGAGTGGGCACCTGGGGCGGGAATCCGCCGGCTGGCAGTGCTGGACGGGCTCCTGGCCGCATCCGTACTGCCTTTCCTCTACGCGACTCTCTCCCGGGGATACGGCAGCGGGCGAACGCTCAGCGTGATTCCGTTCGGTGAGCTCTCCTCCTCGTTCAGCACCGCACAGGTGGCGCTGTCCGAAGTGACACTGCTCAACATCGGCGGCAACATGGCGCTGCTGTTCCTCTTCGGCGCGCTGCTCCCTCTTCGGAGCCGGAGGTGCCGCGGCTTCGGACGAGTCGCGACCGTCGCGGCGCTGATGTCCGTGTGCGTGGAAGCCGCGCAGTTCGTCCTGGCGGTCGGCCGGGTGTCCTCCGTGGACGATGTCCTCGTCAATGTCGCAGGGGCTCTGACCGGCGCACTCGTGACTCGCCCTTGGTGGTCCTCACTCCATCTCGCCCGTGAAACGGCATCGCCTGCTGTGGCTGTGTCCTGACGGATAGGACCGACTGCCCGGGTCTCCGGGCCGCCGGCCGTCTCTCGGACCCGGGCGAGACTACGATCCCGGGGCCGTACTCGATGCTCGCCCTGGGTGCGGCGGTCGCCGGGTGGCTGGATGCGGGCGGGTTTACCGCCGCAGACCCTGAGGGGCGGACCCTCTACCGGACATGAAGACGCTGTACGCCGTCAAGGCGGGGGTGCCGCTGCGGGGTGTGGCCAAGCGGGCCATGCCGTGTGGCCGGGAGCCGTCCCTCCCGGCCGGAGCAAGGGGGCGCTCAGCCCTGGGTGGTGATGTTCGCCAGGCGGTGGGCCTCCGTGCGGGTCGCCTGGGCGATGGCGTCCTCGTCGGCGGTGAGCAGGCGGCCGTCCGCCACGATCTGGCGGCCGTTCACGAAAGAGGCGGTGACCGGGGCGGGGGCGCCCAGGACCAGCGCGGCGACCGGGTCGGCGATGGAGGCGTGGGCGAGGGTGTCCAGCTTCCACAGCACCAGGTCGGCCAGCTTGCCCGGCTCCAGGGAGCCGGTGTCGGCGGCCCGGCCCAGCACCTGGGCGCCGCCGTAGGTGCCCAGGCGCAGTGCCTGACGGGTGGTCAGGGCCTTCTCGCGGTGGGGGCCCAGGCGGTTGACGAGGAGGGCGTTGCGCAGTTCGGTGTGGAGTTCGCCGGACTCGTTGGACGCGGTGCCGTCGACGCCCAGACCGACCGGGACCCCGGCCGCGAGCAGGTCGGGGACGCGGGCGATACCGGCGGCGATGCGGGCGTTGGAGGACGGGCAGTGGGCGACGCCGGTCCTCGTGCGGGCGAAGGCGGCGATGTCGGAGTCGTTCATGTGGATGCAGTGCGCCATCCACACGTCCTCGCCGAGCCAGCCGGTGGACTCGAAGTAGTCGGTCGGGCCCATGCCGAAGAGTTCATGGCAGAACTTCTCCTCCTCGACGGTCTCCGAGCCGTGCGTGTGCAGCCGTACGCCCAGGCGGCGGGCGAGCGCGGCGCCCTCGCGCATCAGTTCGGTGGTGACCGAGAAGGGGGAACAGGGGGCGACCGCCACTTGGGTCATGGCATCGGAGGAGGCGTCGTGATGCTCCTTGACCGTCTGCTCCGTGGCGGTGAGCGCGCCCTCCAGGGTTTCGACGGCGAAGTCCGGCGGCAGTCCGCCGTCCGTCTCGCCACGGTCCATCGAGCCCCGGGCGAGGGTGAAGCGGACACCCATCTCGCGGGCGGCGCGGATGATCGCGCCGGACAGGTCGCCGGAGCCGCGCGGGTAGACATAGTGGTGGTCCATGGCGGTGGTGACTCCGCCACGGGCCATCATCGCGAGCGAGCCCTGGGCCGCCGCGTACACCATGGGCTCGTCGATACGGGCCCAGGTCGGGTAGAGCGCCACCAGCCAGTCGAAGAGGTTGTGGTCGGTGGCCAGGCCCCGGGTGATCCACTGGTAGTAGTGGTGGTGGGTGTTGATCAGGCCGGGGGTGACGAGGTGTCCGGTGGCGTCGATCCGGCGTACGACATGCTCCAGGCCCTCGGGGGCCGGGCCCGCGCCGACTGACTCGATCCGGTGGCCGGCGATGACGAGGTGTCCGGTGGCGTACTCGGTGTCGTGGGCGTCGACGGTCGCGATCGCCGCGTTCTCGATCACGATGCGCTCGGGTGCTGCCATGGTGGTGCGTCCCTTTCGAGAGACCTCAGTCGGAAGACCTTCGGGGATCAGCGGAGATCGGAGAGGATCAGAGGGGATCGGAGAGGACCGGAGGGGGTCAGCGGAGGTCAGAGGGTGGTGAGGTCCAGTGGGATCCTTGCCTCGCAGCCGTCCCGCAGTACCGTCGCCTCGATCAGGCCGTAGGGGCGGTCGGCGGCGAGATACACCTCGTTCTCGTTCTTCAGTCCGAACGGCGCCAGGTCCACCAGGAAGTGATGCTTGTTCGGGAGCGAGAAGCGGACCTCGTCGATCTCGCCGCACTGGTCGATGATCCGCGCGCCCATCTGGTACAGCGTCTGCTGGAGGGAGAGCGAGTAGGTCTCCGCGAAGGCCCGGAGCAGGTGCTCCCTGGTCCGCTCGTACGACTCCTCCCAGTGCGGCATCTCCTGGTCGTCGCCGGTCCAGTGGAAGCGCCAGCGGCCGGAGACCTCGGTGGCCAGAATGCGGTCGTACGCCTCCGGGAGGGTCGTGTACTTGTCCTTGACGTAGCCCCAGAATTCAGAGTCCGTCGAGTTCATGACCACCAGGTCCTTGAGCCCGGAGATGACCT
This sequence comes from Streptomyces sp. NPDC059477, assembly GCF_042749375.1. Taxonomy (NCBI): domain Bacteria; kingdom Bacillati; phylum Actinomycetota; class Actinomycetes; order Kitasatosporales; family Streptomycetaceae; genus Streptomyces; species Streptomyces sp. NPDC059477. The sequence goes on from NZ_JBHYUG010000003.1 coordinate 156,671, forward strand.
CCCAGTCCGTACCGTCATACGTGACCTGGGTGACCCGGACCTCCTGGCCCTTGCGGACGAAGGAGTGCTTCGGCTCCTCGGAGGAGGGGCCGGCGGAGATGGCGGCCGAGGGGGCGGCCGAGGTGGTGATCCGCTCCCAGGCGTACTCCTCTATCCGGATGCGGGCCCGGTGGATCGGCTCCTGGGAGGTGACGAAGTGCCGGGCCAGGTGAATGCCGAACTGTTCCGCGGACTCGATGCCGTGCTCCTTGGCGAACGCGTACACCGTGTTCTTGGTGGTGTCGGTCGGCAGGACGCTGGCGTTGGAGCCGGAGTAGTGGACCTCCTCCATGGCGCCGCTCAGCGCGACGGAGACACTGAGATCCTTGATGTGGTGGGTGGCGCCGTCCCGCGTGATCCTGACGACTCGGTTCTCGGCCTTGCCGTACTGGTTCTGTCCCAGGATGGTCGGCATAGCTAGCTCCCTCGGTATACGGAGTAGCCGAACGGGTTGAGCAGCAGCGGTACGTGGTAGTGCTCGCCGGGGCGCACGGCGAAGGTGATCGCCACCTCGGGGAAGAACACGGCACCGCTGTCCCGATGCGCGGGGGCGCCCTGCTGCGGATCGGCTCGATTCTCTGCGGTCCGTGCGCCGACTTCCTCGACGTACGGTTCGGTGGATTCCTCGAAGTACGGTTCCACGGCGAAGTCGAGCCGTACGTGGGTGGTGGCCTCCGGCAGTGCCGGGAGGTCCTTGCACCGGCCGTCCGCGTCGGTCGCCGAACCGCCGAGCGTCTGCCAGTCCGCGTCCCGGCCGGCGCGGGCCGCGAGGCGGACGGTGACGCCCCCGGCGGGGCGGCCGAGGCTGGTGTCCAGGATGTGGGTGGACACCGAGGCAGTGGTGCTGGTGCTCATGGCGGTCAGTCCTCTTCGGGGTCCAGGAGACGGACGAGACGGATGCGGTTGATCTTCCCCAGTTCGGTGCGGACGATCTCCCGTTCCCGCTCCGGCGCGTTGCCGATCCGTGCCCTGAGCGCGTCGCGCATCTGCTCGCCGGTGCGGCCGGTGGCGCAGATCAGAAAGACATGGCCGAACTTCTCCTGGTAGGCGAGGTTCAGTTCGAGCAGGTCCGCGCGCAGGGCGGCGGAGGCACCGGCCATGCCGCTCTGCTCCCGCGCCGAGGTGGGGTCACCGGGCTCGGGACGGCCGATCGGCGGATGCCCGGCCATCGCCTCGCCGAGGTCGTCGGCGGTCAGCTCGGCCATGGCGGCGTCACTGGCGGCGTACAGGTCGTCGTCGGTGGCGTACGGGCGGGCGGCCAGTACGTGCTCCGCCCAGGTCCCGGAGGCGCACACCTCGCGAAGGGCGGCCCGGGCCGCGTTCTCCTCCAGAGCGTTGAACCGGGTGAGGCCCGGCGTCGAGGTCGTCGTCACGGCAGAGCCTCCGCGGCCTTGTGCTGAAGGGGCTGCGGCCAGCTAACGCCCTGCGGGTGTCAGCGTCAACAGTTTGTTGAAAATTCGGGGTTACGTCGGGGGCGTGAGGTGCGGCGGCCCAGAGCTGGCGGGTCAGGTCTCCCGTTCCCGGTTGAGGTAGTTGTAGACGGTGAACCGGCTCACCCCGAGGGCGGTCGCCACGGTCTCCACTCCATGGCGTACGGAGAAGGCGCCGCGCGCCTCCAGCACCCGTACGATCTCCTGCTTGGTCTTGCGGTCGAGGTCGGCCAGAGACTTGCCGTGACGGCGTTCCAGGGCGGCCAGGATGTGATCGAGGGAGTCGGCGAGCTGGGGCAGCCGTACGGCGATGGCGTCGGCCCCGGCCCAGGCGAGCACCACATCGTCCGGACCGGCCTCGCCCGGCGGGAGCATGGCCCCGCCCATGGCGTCGACCAGCGGCTTCACGGCAGCGATGAAGGCATCATGGCCGGTCACTTATCACCCTCCCCGACCACATTGACCTGGAGCGAGACGCGGGTGGCACCGGCCTGGAGGGTCCGGCGCAGCAGGGCGTCCAGGGCGGTCAGCACGGCGTCGGCCTGACCCTCGGCCGTGTTGCCGAAGGGGCCCACGTCCACCGCGTCCAGGTCGGCCGCCTCGATGACCTCCCGCGCCACGAGCGCGTGATCGGGGGCCTGGTCGAGGTCGAAGGGTTCGGTGGTGAACTCAACTCGCAATCGCACGGGCCCAACCTAACGCGTGGCGCGTGCGGGAGGGCAGCCCCCTTGACAAGGGTCCGCACCCGGCGGCACTCTTCCATTACTTCCATTAGACAGAAACTAACTTCCACAATACGGAAAATTAGACGCGGAAGGAGCGGAGCCCTGATGCCAGCTTTTGAATCGGGCACTGCCTCGGGCCGGCGCTTCGACGTCAACCTGTCGATCCTCTTCACGGAACTCCCGCTCCTGGAGCGCCCCGCGGCAGCCGCCGCGGCCGGTTTCTCCGCGGTCGAGCTGTGGTGGCCGTGGATAGACTCCCCCACCCCCGGGCGGTCCGAACTCGATGCCCTCAAGGGCGCGATCGAGGACGCGGGGGTCCAGCTCGTCGGGCTGAACTTCTACGCCGGGCAGCTCCCCGGCTCGGACCGTGGCGCCCTGTCGATCCCGGGGGCGGAGTCCGCGCGGTTCCGGGCCAATGTGGAGGTGGCGGCGGGGTTCGCCGCGTCCGTGGGGTGTACGGCGCTCAACGCGCTGTACGGCAACCGGGTGGACGGGGTCGATCCGGCCGCGCAGGATGCCCTGGCTCTGGAGAACCTCGCCCTCGCCGCGCGGGCCGCCGATCGGATCGGGGCGATTCTGCTGGTCGAGGCGTTGAATCGGCCCGAGTCGCCGAAGTACCCGCTGGTGTCCGCGCGGGCCGCGGTCGAGGTTGTCGACAGGGTCAACGAGGTGACGGGGCTCGACAACGCGCGCTTCCTGATGGATCTGTACCACCTGTCCATGAACGGGGAGGATCTGCCCCAGGTGATCGCCGACCACGCCGACCGGACGGGGCATGTCCAGATCGCCGATGATCCCGGGCGGGGGGCACCCGGCACGGGGGCGTTGCCGCTGGAGGAGTTGCTCGGTCAGCTGGCCAAGGCCGGGTATGACGGGTGGGTCGGGCTGGAGTACAAGTCGGCGGGGCCGGGCGCGGAGGCGTTCGACTGGCTGCCGGTCGCCGCGCGGGGCTCCGCCCCGTAACCGGCGTTCAGCCGACCGTCGCTGGGGGCTCCGCCCCCGGACCCCCGACCTGTCCCCACCCACCACCCGTCTCGGTCGGGCAGAACGGCGAACCGACAAGCGCGCCGAACGACTTCGGACGTCCAGTCCAGAGAGGTACCCCACATGAGCAATCTCCCCAAGGTCGCCTGGATCGGGCTCGGCATCATGGGCTCGCCGATGTCCGAGAATCTGATCAAGGCCGGGTACGACGTCACTGGGTTCACGCTGGAGCAGCCGAAGCTGGACCGGCTGGCGGCGGCCGGTGGGACCGTCGCCGGGTCCATCGCCGAGGCCGTGCGGGCCGCGGATGTGATCGTCACCATGGTGCCCGCCTCCCCTCAGGTCGAGGCCATCGCCTACGGCCCGGACGGCATCCTGGAGAACGCCCGCTCCGGCGCGCTCCTGATCGACATGTCCTCCATCACCCCGCAGACCTCCGTCGACCTGGCCGCCGCCGCGCGCGACAAGGGCATCCGGGTCCTGGACGCGCCGGTCTCCGGCGGTGAGGCCGGGGCCGTGGAGGCCGTGCTGTCCATCATGGTCGGCGGCGAGCAGGCCGACTTCGACACCGCGAGGCCGGTCTTCGAAGCGCTCGGCAAGACCATCGTGCTGTGCGGCCCGCACGGCTCCGGCCAGACCGTGAAGGCCGCCAACCAGCTGATCGTCGCCGTGAACCTCCAGGCGTGCGCCGAGGCCGTGGTCTTCCTGGAGAAGTCCGGCGTGGACCTCGGGGCCGCGCTGGACGTGCTCAACGGCGGGCTCGCGGGGTCGACCGTGCTGACCCGCAAGAAGGACAATTTCCTCCAGCGGGACTTCAAGCCCGGCTTCCGGATCGATCTGCACCACAAGGACCTGGGCATCGTCACCGACGCCGCCCGCACGGTCGGCGCTGCCCTGCCGGTCGGGGCCGTGGTCGCCCAGCTGGTCGCCTCGCTGCGCGCCCAGGGCGACGGCGGGCTCGACCACTCGGCGCTGCTGCGGTCCGTCGAGCGACTGTCGGGCGCCCAGCTCTGACCGTTCCCCGCCCCCTGTCTCCGGGCGGTGCCGCCGCTGACAACTGTCCTGTCGCGCCCAGGCGCCGGCACCGTCCGGGATCCACTTCCCCTTCTACCTACTTGCACTTGCACTTCCGCTTCCCCTTCCACGGCCTACCTCAAGAAACCCTCTCCACCCCCAGAACGGCGTCCGTGCGCCCGGCGACAGCCCCCGGCGGCGGACGCGTGTCCGCCACGCGCCGACGACCCGCGTCAGGGGTGGTCGATCGGCCGGCGGACCGGCGAGGACCGCGGCGGCGTGCGAGCCAGTGCGGTGGTGAAGGCCCCGGACGACCCTTTCCGACCTGCGGGAAGACCTCCGGCGCCATCGCCGCCGCCGCGGTCCCAGCCGGGCACGGCCCCGGGCGAGCACGGTCCTGGCGAGCACGGTCCCTGGCGAGCACGGCCCTGGCGGTCGCTCCACACCACCGCCCGGGCAACCCATGACTCCGTCCGGCGGCGCGAACGGCTCCTCGCGCCCAGCCTCGCGCCGTCGGGCGGTCCATCCCGGAAACGTGCCGGGTGGCGGGCGTGCGGCACGGCCGCCCCCACGGCACCCTGAAGGCATGGCACAGGGCATGGCACATCCCCCGGAAGAACCGCACGTGGTGGTGCATCCGCCGGCTCTGGACGGGTCACGGCGGGTCACCGAGGGTGACGAGACGCTGGGCGTCGCCACCCATCTGGACGACGTCGGCGAGTTCCTGCGGCTCGCGGACCACTATGTGACCGACGTCGAGGAAGCCGCCTTCATCGAGTGGCAGGGCGGCGGCCCGGAGGACTGGCCGGGCCTCACCGAACAGCACCCGCAGGAGCAGGAGGGCGAGCGCCGGCCGTAGCACGGCTTGCTCGCCCCCCTCAGCCCCGAAGCCCCTCAGGCTCTCAGCCCCTCAGCCCCTATGGCTCTCAGACCTTCAGCGTTCTGATCGACGTAGGCGCATGCCCGGGCTCCGTCGCGATCTCCTCGAACTCCACCACGTTGCCGATGTCATTGGTGGGTGACATCGAGATGTTGGTGACCCGTTCCAGGATCGCCTCGACCACCACCGGCACCTGGAACTCGACGGCGAGCTTCTTGGCCTGTTCCAGGGCGGCGCCCAGTTCGTTCGGGTCGGTCACCCGGATCGCCTTGCAGCCGAGGCCCTCGGCGACCTTGACATGGTCGACGCCGTAGACGCCCAGCTCGGGTGAGTTGAGGTTCTCGAACTCCAGGTTGACCTGGAAGTCGATCTCGAAGGCCCGCTGCGCCTGGCGGATCAGGCCGAGATAGGCGTTGTTGACCAGGACATGGACGTACGGGATGCGATGCTGCGCGCCGACCGCGAGTTCCTCGATCAGGAACTGGAAGTCGTAGTCGCCGGAGAGGGCGACGACCAGGGTCTCGGGGTCGGCCTTGGCGACGCCGAGCGCGGCCGGGATGGTCCAGCCGAGGGGGCCCGCCTGGCCGCAGTTGATCCAGTGGCGGGGCTTGAAGACGTGCAGCATCTGGGCACCGGCGATCTGTGAGAGGCCGATGGTGGTGACGTACCGGGTGTCGGGGCCGAACGCCTTGTTCATCTCCTCGTAGACCCGTTGCGGCTTGATCGGGATGTCGTCGAAGTGCGTACGGCGCTGGAGGGTGGCCCGCTTCTCCTGTGCGGCGGCGGCCCACGCGGAGCGGTCGGGCAGCCGGCCGGCCTCGCTCAGTTCCCGGGCCACCGCCACGAACAGGGTCAGCGCGGCCTTCGCGTCGGAGGCGATGCCGTAGTCCGGGGCGAAGATCTTGCCGATCTGGGTGGGCTCGATGTCGACGTGGACGAACTTCCGCCCGGCGGTGTAGACGTCCAGCCTGCCGGTGTGGCGGTTGGCCCAGCGGTTGCCGATCCCGAGGACGAAATCGGACTCCAGGAAGGTGGCGTTGCCGTAGCGGTGCGAGGTCTGGAGGCCGACCATCCCGGCGTTCAGGTCGTGGTCGTCGGGCAGGACGCCCCAGCCCATGAGGGTCGGGACGACCGGGACACCGGTCAGCTCGGCGAACTCCACCAGCAGTTCGGCCGCGTCGGCGTTGATGATGCCTCCGCCCGCGACGATCAGCGGCCGTTCGGACGCGTTGAGGAGGGTGAGGGCCTTCTCGATCTGGGCGCGGCTCGCGGCGGGCTGGTACACCGGCAGCGGTTCGTAGGTGTCCGGGTCGAACTCGATCTCCGTGAGCTGGACGTCGACCGGCAGATCGATCAGCACCGGCCCCGGGCGGCCCGAGCGCATCAGGTGGAACGCCTGCTGGAAGACGCCCGGCACCTGGGCCGCCTCCAGCACGGTGATCGCCATCTTGGTCACCGGCTTGGCGATGGAGGCGATGTCGACGGCCTGGAAGTCCTCCTTGTGGATCACCGCGGTCGGGGCCTGGCCGGTGATGCACAGGATCGGGATCGAGTCGCCGGTCGCCGAGTACAGGCCGGTGATCATGTCGGTGCCGGCCGGTCCGGAGGTGCCGACGCAGACGCCGATGTTCCCGGCCTTGGTGCGGGTGTAGCCCTCGGCCATGTGGGAGGCGCCCTCCACATGCCGGGCGAGGGTGTGGGAGATGCCGCCGGCCGCCCGGAGCGCGGCATAGAAGGGGTTGATGGCCGCGCCCGGCACACCGAACGCGTGGGTGACGCCCTCACGCCTGAGGATCTCGACTGCCGCGCGGGCAGCGGTCATACGAGCCATGGGGTACTCCATACTCCTGCTTCGGCTGTCGGATGCGTACTCCCGTCGCGCCCGCCGCGAGTACATCCATGGATTCCATGAATTCCGTATCGTGGAAAATCTTTTCTACGATCTGGAAGTAATGTAGGAGTGTGGGCCAAGGCAGTCAAGAGACGGACAAGCGGGGGCCCGGTGGAGCACCATGGGGGCGCCGTCCCGGCCCTGGTGCCGAGCTGACGCCGATCTGACGCCTCATCTGGAGCGGGCCATGTCCGAGAGCATCCCGGTGCGCTGCCCGGCCTGCGGCCGTGAGCACCGCTACACCCCACCGTCGTACCCCTGTGTGTGCGGTACGGCGGTGGCGCCGCCGCTGGATCCGCGCGGCACGGTACGGCCCGTACCGCATCGCGCCTGGGACGAGGAGTGGGTGCCCGCGCGCTGTACGGGGTGCGGGCTGCTCGGCAGCAGGCCACGCCCGGAGCTGGGCTGCCCGTGCGGCACGGCCCTGCGCATCCCGGTGGCGACGGAGGCATGCGCCCCGTCCGGCGACGGCCGCCCGGCGTTCCGGCCGGTGACCATCCGCACGGCGAAGGACGCGGTGACCACCGCCGTCCTGTATCTGAACTGGCTCGGCCACCAGGGCATCCGGCGGGCCGATCAGCGCCCGCCCTCCGGCATAGGGCTGGCCGCGCCCGGGATGCTGGCCCAGGTGGACCCGACGGTCCACCCGGCCTCGCTGCGGGACGTGGAGTGCCTGTGGCTGACGGCCATGACGGAGTCGGCGGCCTGTGTCTACTTCTCCCTGGCGGGTTTCGAGGAGCGGGCCAGGGCCCGCGCGGACACCCTGGAGATCCCCCTGTACGTCCTGGACCTGACGGGCACGCCTCAGCCGGTCAACACGACGGCCGCGCGTCTGACGGCGACCGGGGCCCGCTGAGCCCCGACGGCACCGGAGCGCCGGGCGGCAGCGGGCCAGGTGGAGTCAGCGGGCCGGGCAAGACCAGTGGGCCCAGGCAGGGTCAGAGGGCCCAGGCAGGGGCAGAGGGCCGGGCAGGGCCAGAGGGCCCGGTGGAGTCACTTGAAGTCCTCTTCGCGGTACTCCCGCGCCGACCCCGCCGCCGTCGCCTCGCGCAGTTCGATCCGGCGGATCTTGCCGGACACCGTCTTGGGCAGCGGGCCGAACTCCAGCCGCCGAATGCGCTTGTACGGGGCCAGCGCCGCCCGGGCGTGCTCGAACAGCACCCGCGCGGTGTCGGGGCCGGGCTCCCAGCCCTCGGCGAGCACCACGTACGCCTTCGGCACCGCGAGCCGCAGCGGGTCCGGCGCGGGCACGACGGCCGCCTCGGCGACGGCCGGATGCTCCAGGAGCACACTTTCCAACTCGAACGGCGAGATCTTGTAGTCGGAGGCCTTAAAAATATCATCACTTCGCCCGACATAAGTGACATATCCGTCGGCGTCCCGGGAGCCGATGTCGCCGGTGCGGTAGTAGCCGCCGGACATCGCCTCCGCCGTACGGTCCGGGTCGCCGTGGTAGCCGGTCATCAGGCCGACCGGGCGGCCCGCCGGACCGGACAGGTCGAGGACGATCTCGCCCTCGTCGCCGGGGGTACCGGTGACCGGGTCGAGGAGGGCGACGCGGTAGCCGGGGCTGGGGCGGCCCATGGAGCCGGTCTTCAGCGGCTGGCCGGGGCTGTTGGCGACCTGCACGGCCGTCTCCGTCTGCCCGAAGCCGTCCCGGATCGTGACACCCCAGGCCCGGCGGACCTGCTCGATCACCTCGGGGTTGAGCGGCTCCCCGGCGGCCACCACCTCGCGGGGCGGCGTGCGCAGCTGGGTGAGGTCGGCCTGGATGAGCATCCGCCACACCGTCGGCGGGGCGCAGAAGGTGGTCACGCCCGCGCGGTCCATCTCGGCCATCAGCCGGGCGGCGTCGAAGCGGGTGTAGTTGAGGAGACAGACCGTCGCCTCGGCGTTCCAGGGCGCGAAGAGATTGGACCAGGCGTGCTTGGCCCAGCCGGGTGAGCTGATGTTGAGGTGGACGTCGCCGGGGCGCAGGCCGATCCAGTACATGGTCGACAGATGCCCGACCGGGTACGAGACATGGGTGTGCTCGACCAGTTTGGGGCGGGCGGTGGTCCCCGAGGTGAAGTAGAGCATCAGGGGGTCGTCGGCGCGGGTGGGGCCGTCGGGGGTGAATCCGGCGGGCGCCCGTTCGGCCTCCTCGTACGGCAGCCAGCCGTCGGGGGCGCCGCCGGCCGCGATCCGGGTGTAGTCGCCGGGTACGTCGTCGAACTTGGGGGTGTCCTCGGCGCGCACGATCACCTGCCGGACCCGGCCGCGCCCGACGCGGTCGCGCAGATCGGCGGGGCCGAGCAGCGGGGTGGCGGGGATGACGACGGCCCGCAGCTTCATCGCGGCCAGCGCGGTCAGCCACAGTTCGGCCTGGTTGCCGAGCATCACCAGGACGCGGTCCCCGGCGGCGACGCCCCGCGCGCGCAGCCAGTTGGCGTACCGGTCGGAGAGCGCCGACAGCTCCGCGAAGGACAGCCGGGTCTCCCGGCCGTCCTCCTCCACGAGGTGCAGCGCGGTCCGCCCGTTGCCCTCGGCGATCACGTCGAACCAGTCCAGGGCCCAGTTGAAGTGCTCGGGCCGGGGCCAGCGGAAACCCTCGTAGGCCGTCGGGTAGTCCTCGCGGTGGGCCAGCAGGAAGTCCCGTGCCCTGCGGAAGTCCTCGGTCGCCGTCGTCGCCGTTGTCATCTTGTCGTCCTCCTCGGTCCCGGCCATTGCCGGGCGGCTCCCTGTCATCGTGTAATCCGTGATGCGGGTCTCACTACCCCCGAACGGGGGTGGGCGGTGCGACGGAGGCGGGATCGGTGGCGGTGGCGGACGGTGGTGCGGGGGTGTTGCGCGCTGCGCTGCTGCGGCTCCGGCGCACGACCGGGCTGCCGGTCGCCTTCGGCGGTCCGGTGGAGCCGGGGCGGCGCCAGATGCGCATCGATGAGCTGAGCGGTACGCGGACCCTGTCGCTCAGCGCGCTCGCGGTCGGCTCCGGCAACGGCCTCGGCGGCCGGGCGGTGGCCCACGCCCGCCCCTGCGCGGTCACCGACTACCCCTCCTCGCGCCGGATCAGCCATGAGTACGACATCCCGGTGGCCGCCGAGGGGCTGCGCTCGATCCTGGCGGTCCCGGTCGTCGTACGGCGTCAGGTGCGGGGCGTCCTGTACGGCGCCCTGCGCACGGTCCAGCCGCTGGGCGACCGGACGCTGAGCGCGGCCGTGGAGGCGGCGCGGGACGTGGAACAGTCGCTGGTGCTGGCCGACGAGGCCCGGGGGCTGCTGGTCGCCGCCCGGCCGCAGCCGGAGGGCGACCAGGGCGACCGGGACGCCGTACGGGACGCGCGGGCCGCCCGGGAGCGGGTGCGGGAGGCGCACGCGGCGCTGCGGACGCTGGCCCCGCGGATCACCGACCCCGTGCTGCGGGCGGAACTGCTCGACGCGTGCGCCCTGCTGACCGGGCCCGTGCCGGACCCGGCCGCCCCGCTCACCCCGCGCGAGCTGGATGTCCTGGGCTGCGTCGCCTCGGGCGCCACCAACACCGGCACCGCCGCACGGCTGGGCATCGGCCCGGAGACGGTGAAGAGCTATCTGCGCTCGGCGATGCGGAAGCTGGGGGCGCGGACCCGGGGGGAGGCCGTGGCGGCGGCGCGACGGGCGGGGGTGCTGCCCTAGAGCAGTCCCAGAGCCAGTCCCAGAGCCAGTCCGAGAGCACGTCCGAGAGCACGTCCCGAGCAGTCCCAGCGCGGTCCTGGAGCAGCCCCACAGCAGCCCCGGAAACATCAGGGAGCGATCCCGGAGCGGCCCCGGACCCCTGTTCCTGTGCGACCCCTCTGTCACACCTGTGAGAAACCTTGGACATGGCCTCCGCAAGACCCGGTGTCCCGGAATCAACCGTGATTCCCCCTGTAATCTCCCTCACGACCTCACACCTCCGGATTTCAACGACGCGTTGCCTAGAATTTGGCGGACCACGACATTCGGAAGGAGCGGTGACCGTGCTACCGGACTTCCAGGAGCCTGCGCGATGCCGCCCCGACCTGGTCATCGGGCGGGAGGAGCTGTTCACCGCGGCCCGGGAGCAGCTCGGGCGCGGTGGCAGTGTGCTGCTCCACGGTCCCGCCGGGATCGGGAAGTCGACCGTGCTGCGGGCGCTGGCCGCCGAATACGGTGAGACGGCCCGGACCGTACTGCGCTGCTCGGCGACCGAGTCGGAGTCCCATCTGCCCTTCCTGGCGCTGGCCGATCTGCTCGGTCTGGTGCTGGACGAGGTGGCCGGAAAGCTGCCCGACGCCCAGCGCACCGCCCTGGAGTCGGCGCTCACCGGCCGCGGCGAGTCCACCCTCCAGCGCGACGGCCTCGCCCTGCGGCTCGCGGTGCTGTCCGCGCTGCGCGCGCTGGCCGCCGAGGGCCCGGTGCTGGTGGTCGCCGACGACCTCCAGTGGCTGGATCCGGCCAGTGCCGAACTGCTCGGCTTCGCCGCCCGCAGGCTGGGCGACTTCCCGGTGCGGGTGCTGTGCGCGGCCCGCACCGAGGGGCAGGAGTACGACGACCATCTACGCGCGTCCCCGCCGGACACCCTGGCCCTGCGGCTGGGCCCGCTGACCCGTACGCAGGTCTCCGCGCTGCTCGACGAGCGCGGCTATCTCCAGCTGCTGCGGTCCACGGTCCGTGACATTCATCGCACCAGTGGCGGAAATCCGCTGTTCGCGCTGGAGCTGGGCCGGGCCCTCGCGGAGTCCCCGGCCTCGCCCCGGCCGGGCGAGCCGCTGCCGGTGCCGACCTCGCTGCGCGCGCTAGTGCTGCACCGTCTGGACCGGCTGTCCGCCGAGGCCCGGCACACCCTGCTGGTGGCCAGCGCGGGCGCCCGCCCCACCACCGCCCTGCTGCACGCGGCGGGCCGGGTCAACGCCGAGGCGGAGACCGCGCAGGCGGCGGCGCTGGGGCTGCTGGCGACCGAGCCGGAGGGTCCGGCCGTACGGTTCGCGCATCCGCTGATCTCGGCCGCGCTGTACGCGGAGGCGTCCGCGCAGGAGCGGCGGGACGCGCACGCGGCGCTGTCCACGGCCGCCTCCGACCCGATCGAGCGGGCCCGGCATCTGGCGCTCGCGACAACCGGCACCGATCCGGAGGCGGCAGCGCGGCTGGCCGAGGCGGCGGCGCTGGCCCGGGACCGGGGCGCGCCCGCGGTCGCCGCCTCGCTCGGGCTCCTCGCCGCCCGGCACACGCCCGCCGACGGCGACCCGGGTCCCGAGGAGCGCCGGCTGACGGCTGCGGAGGACGCGCTGACCGGCGGGGAGACGGATCTGGCCCGGGACATCGCGCGGGACGTGCTGACCCGGGCGACGGCGGCGGCGGACCGGGTGCGGGCCTGGATCGTGGTGATCAACGCGGCCGGGCAGGGGATGGGCAAGGTCGACGCGGTGTTCCCGCAGGCGCTGGCCGACGCGGGCGACGATCCGCGGCTGCTGGCGCTGGTGCGCTACCAGCTGGCCTGGCGGGCGCTGCTGGTCGAGGGCGAGATGGAGCGGGGCCGGGAGGAGGCGGCGCACGCGGCCCGGCTGGCGGCGCGCGCCCTGGACCGTCGCACCGAGCTGCTCGCGCTGGCGTTCCAGGCGCACATGGAGACCCTGATGGGCCATCCGGACGCCCCGGCCACCATCAAGCGGGCCATGCGCGAGCCGCAGGACCCGCGGGTCGCCGTCGATCACAACGGCGTGGGCGCGGTCCGCTTCCGCTGGCTGATGATGTGCGACCAGCTCGCCGAGGCCCGTACGACCGTCATGACGCTGCTGCGCGAGGTGCGGCGGCGCGGCATGGCCGAGAGCGAGGTGCACTACGTCCGTTTCCTGGCCGAGACCGAGCTGCGCTCCGGGCACTGCGGCCGGGCCCTGGACCTGGCCCGCGAGAGCCTGCGGCTGGCCCGGGACGCGGGGATCGGCGAGGGGGCGAGCGCGATGCTGACCTCGCTCGCCGAGGCGGCGGGCGGCGACGTGGGCCGGGCGCTGTCGCTGGCGCGGGAGGCGGCGGACCGGGCCGAGGAGGACGGCGACGTCATGTATCTCTCGCGGGCCCTGGGCGCGCTCGGGCACGCCCAGCTGGTGGCCGGGGACGCACAGGCGGCGGTGACGGCGCTGCGCCGGGTGCGGGAGCTGGAGATCGGCATGGGGATCACCGACCCGGCGCGCGGGCGCTGGCAGGGTGATCTGGCGGAGGCGCTGGTGCGGATCGGTGAGATCACCGAGGCGCAGGATGTCATCGACGTCTCGCGGGTGCAGGCGCTGCGGCTCGGCCGGGAGAGCGTGCTGGCCGTGCTCGACCGGGCGGAGGCGCTCGTACGGGCGGCGCGGGGCGAACGGGAGGCGGCGCTCGCGCAGCTGACGTCCGTTCAGGACCGGCTGGCCAAGCTCGGGTACGGGCTGGAGGAGGCGCGGGCGGCGTTCGCGCTGGCCCGGTTGCGCACCGGGCGGCCGGGTCCGACGTCGTACGACGAGGCGGCCCGGCTGTTCCGGCGCTGCCGGGCGCTGCCGTGGCTGCGGCAGGTGGAGGAGGCCGCGGCGAACCCGCCGGAGCCGTCCGCGCTGCCGGTGGCGCTCGACGCGCTGGCCGGGCTGGCGGCGATGGAGCGTCAGGTCGCGGCGCTGGTGATGGAGGGCGCGACCAACCGGGAGATAGCCGGGCGGCTGTACATCAGCGTCAAGACGGTCGAGGCGACCCTGACTCGGGTGTACCGCAAGCTGGGGATCCGCTCGCGGGTCGACATCGTCAGACTGGCGGCGGGGCGGCACGCGCGGTAGCGGGACGGGGGGCTGGCGGGGCGGGCGCCAGCGGGACGGGCGGTCCCGGGGCAGGCGTGGGCGCGGCCGGCGGTCGCGGGGCGGGCATTAGCGGGACGCGCGGTCGCGGCGCGGGGGTGGCAGCACGGACGGTGGAGGGACGGGCCGTCACGGGGCAAGCGCTGGCGCGGCCGGCGGTCGCGGGGCGGGCACTGGCGGCACGCGCGGTCGCGGGGCGGGGTGGCAGGACCGGCGGTCGCGGGGCGGGCACTGGCGGCACGCGCGGTCGCGGGGCGGGGTGGCAGGACCGGCGGTCGCGGGGCAGGGGTGGCGGGACGGCGCTGGCACGGCCGGCGGTCGCGGGGCGGGGCACCAGCGGGACGCGCGGTCGCGCGGTGGGGGTGGCGGGACGGGCTGTCGCGGGGCGGGCGATGGTAGGGCGTTGGCGGTGGGATGGCGCGGGCGGCCGACCGAGGGTTTCCCCTGTCCAACTCGCTTAGGGGAGTCCCTCATTGGGGGCTGACAGGCTGCCCTCTAGCGTATGGGCCGTGCCGCTCGCCGGGCACACGAGGGCCGGTCCGAGGCCCTCGTGCTCCCCCCAACCCGCGCGACCCCCACCGGCAACCTGAGGAGACTCATGTTCGGGCTCATCCGCGCCAGAAAGACCGCCGTCGCCCTCGCGGCCTCCGCCGCCGCGGCGGCGACCGCGTTCGCCGGCGCTCCCGCCGTCGCCGCCCCCGCCCCCGTCGTCGGCGGCACCACGACCACCACGACGGCGTACCCGTACGTCATGCAGATCACGGACGCGTCGCAGAACCAGTTCTGCGGTGGCACCCTCGTATCGCCCACCAAGGTCGTCACCGCCGCGCACTGTATGGTCGGCGAGACCACGAGCAGTGTCCGCGTGGTCGGTGGCCGCACCTATCTCAACGGCACCAACGGTACGGTCGCCCAGGTCAGCCGGATCTGGATCCACCCCGACTACACGAGCGTGACGCGCGGCGACGACGTGGCCGTCCTGACCCTGTCGACGTCGATGCCGTACGCGACGATCCCGTACGTCGCCGCCACGGACACCGGCGTCTACGCGACCGGCGCCACCGCCCGGGTGCTCGGCTGGGGCGACACCAGCGAGAACGGCAGCTCCTCCAACCAGCTGCGCACGGCGACCGTCCCGACGGTCTCCGACACCAGCTGCCGTACTTCCTACGGCACCCGCTTCGTCGCCACCGACATGGTGTGCGCGGGCCTCACCAACGGCGGGGTGGACACCTGCCAGGGCGACAGCGGCGGCCCGCTGGTGATCGGGGGGCGGCTCGCGGGTATCACGTCCTGGGGTGACGGCTGCGCCCGGCCCGGGCTGCCCGGGGTGTACACCCGGCTGACGACCTTCTCCAGCCTGGTGACGACCCAGCTCAACTCCTAGACTCCTGAGTATCCCTCAGGTGCATGACCAGGGGGCGTGGGGGGGGGGCCCGCTGGGGGGGCGCCGGCGCCGCTACCTGTGGCGGCGGGGGTGGGGGGGGCGGGGGGAGTCCGGG
>NZ_JBHYUG010000003.1:171935-196322 GCF_042749375.1 Streptomyces sp. NPDC059477
GGGGGGGGGGCCCCCCCCGCGCCCCCCCCCGCGCCCCCTTTCCATGTCCGGCCGTGGTGCGCGTCACCGGGGCATGACGGTCCCGAACCGGATGTCGTGGCCGGAGTCCGGATGCACGGCCGCCAGCATCCGCGCGCCCTCCTCCAGTACTTCGCCCCGCCGCTCCTTGGTGAGCTTCTCGAACGGCTCGATGACGAGGGCGTTGTCGGTCAGCCCCCAGACGCCGACGAGGAAGCCGTCGGCGAGGAGCGGGCAGTAGGGGGTGTTCACCTGCCAGGTGCGGCCGTGGTGGACGGCCGGGAGGATCCGGGTGCGGTCGGCGTGGGAGAGCAGCGCGTTGTCGAACTCGGGCAGGAAGCGGGGCGGTGCCGGGGTGGCGGGGTCGGGGCGGGGCGCGTCGGGCAGGTCGAAGAGTTCCACTCCGTGCTGGTCGCGGAAGGTGACGAGCCGGGAGCGCAGGCTCTCGAACGCGTCGCGCAACCGGGTCAGTCCGCACCAGGTCTGCATGTCCTTCACGGAGGCGGGTCCGAAGGCGGCGAGATAGCGCAGCACCATGTCCTGCCGGGCGGTGGCGGGTGCGGCGGGCCGGTCCAGCCAGTGCTCGGCGGTGGTGACGGCGACCTGCTTGCTCTGCCCCCACATCCCGCGCGGGGTGATCTGCACCAGCGGTAGCAGACAGCGGGCGGCGACGGACAGGGACCGGGGGTCGGCGTCCGGCCAGTGCGTGCCGAGCGCGTCGCGCAGTTGGCGCATGGTGTGGGGCGTGTCCTCGACCAGTTCCCGGGCGAGGGTGGCGAGCCGGTCCAGGTCGACGCCGGTCAGGCCCTTGCGGAAGATCTTCAGCTCCCGTTCCAGGGCGGCCTGCGCGAAGGGCCGTACGGTGAGCGCGTCATCGGCGGTGTGGAGGTGGATGGTGGAGCGCAGGGTGGCCATCCGGACGACGGCCCGCTCCCCCAGCAGCGCGGACAGCGTCTCGGGGGTGAACCCGTCGAGCCGGGCGGCGAGCGCGTAGTACGGCGGCTTCACCTCCTGCGCCTGAAGCCCGACGAGATGCCCGACGGCGGCGCGCGGCGACATGGTGGACCGCCGGAGGAGAAGCTGACGGGCGAGGGTGGCGCGGTTGAGGGCGCGGGGCGTGAGGACGACGGGCCGGGCACTGCGCACACGGGGCCGGCTCCTGCCCTTGCTCTCGCCGCCGCGCAGTGTCAGCGAGCCGGCTCCGGGCTCTTCCCCGACCTTCGCCGTGTCAGCCATGTCAGCCATGTCGGCTGTGTCAGCCGTGTCAGCCGTGTGGTCCATGTCGTCCATGCGGTCCATGCCCGCAGCCTCCGCCATCGCGGTCCCGTCCGCCATCCCAGCCACCTCCGTGAGGGTTCCGTACCCGGCCGCCGTCCCCGGTTGGCCGTACGTGGGAACCTATGGCCCCTTGCGGACAAGGACTGTCCGCGAGGGGCAAGGCGCCGGCGGGGCGGGCGGCGGGGTCAGGGTGTGGCCAGGGCCTCTGTCGGCGGGAGGCGGGATGCGCGGATCGCTGGGTAGAGGCCGGCCAGGGCGCCGATGGTCAATGTGGCTGCTATGCCCAGGAGGAGGGCCGACGGGGGGATCACCGTTGGCCAGTGCTGGAAGAGGGCGTAGGCGGTGGTTGCCGTGGAGCCCAGGAGGGCGCCTGCCAGGCCGCCCAGGGTGGACAGGAGGAGGGATTCGGCCAGGAACTGGGTGCGGATCTGGGGGCGGGTGGCGCCCAGGGAGCGGCGGAGGCCGATCTCGGGGCGGCGTTCCAGTACCGAGATGACCATGGTGTTGGCGACTCCGACGCCGCCGACCAGCAGGGCCACCGCGCCGAGGCCCAGCAGCAGGCCGGTGAAGGCGCGGCCCGCGGCCTGTTTGGCGGCCAGGGCGTCGGAGGGGCGGGAGACGCTGACCTCACCGGGGGCCTCGGGGTTGGCGGTGCCGGCGAGGACGGCGGCGACCTGCTCGACGTCGGTGTCCGAGGAGCGGGTGTAGATCGTGGTGGGGTGGCCGCCGAAGTCCAGTTCGGACTCGGCCGCGCTCCAGCCCAGGAGGGCCGCGGTGTCCAGTTCCGGGGCCAGGGGTGCCGGGGCGAGGATGCCGATCACCGTGAACCAGCGGTCGCCGACGAGGATCCGGGTCTCGGGGGTGGCGTGGCCGATGCCGAGGCGTTGGGCGGCATTCGCGCCGAGCACGGTCGCCGGGTAGCCGCCGGTCGCCGCGTTGAGCCAGGTGCCGCTGTGCAGCTCCGCGCGGACGGTGGTGAGCAGGTCGGTGCGTACGGCGTAGGCGGCGAGGCCGTTGTTCTCCGCCTCGGGGATGCGGTCGTTGCGGTAGATGTTCGTCTCCGGGACCTTGCCGATGGCGGAGACCGCGTCCACCGGGCGGATCCGGCCGATCATCGCCTCGGCGGTGGTGGGGAGCGTGGCCGTCCCGCCCGCCAGGGTCTCGCCGGGCGTGACGGTGAGCAGGTTGGTGCCCAGGGCGTCCAGGGTGCGGTCGAGTTCGGCGCGGGAGGAGGACGAGATACCGACCACCGCCACCATCGCCGCGATACCGATCGCGATGCCGAGGGCGGACAGAAAGGCCCGCAGTGGGCGGGTGCGCAAACCCACCCCGCCCACCTTGAGCACATCGCCGGGCCACATCCGGGCCGGTTTCAGCGTCTCTCCGGTCATCGGGTCGCCTCCGGGGTGAGGGTGTCGTGCGGTGCACGGTCGGAGCCGGAGCCGGAGCCGGAGCCGGAGTCGGAGCCGGAGTCAGCGTCGGAGCCGGGGTCAGCGTCGGAGCCGGGGTCAGCGTCGGAGCCGGAGTCGGCGACCATCCGGCCGTCGAGCATCCGCACCTGGCGGGGCAGGGCGTCGGCCAGGGCCCGCTCGTGCGTGATGACGACGACCGTGGTGCCCGCGGCGTGCAGTTCGCGCAGCAGCCGCATCACCCCGGCCCCCGACACGGAGTCGAGGGCGCCGGTCGGCTCGTCGGCGAGCAGCAGCGCCGGTTCACCGGCCACCGCGCGGGCGATGGCGACGCGCTGGCGCTCACCGCCGGACAGTTCGTGCGGCTCGTGGTCCAGCCGGTGGCCCAGGCCCACCCGGCGCAGTACCGCTTCGGCCCGCCGCCGTCGCTCCCCGGCCCGCAGCCCGGAGTACAGGAGCCCGTCGGCCACGTTGTCGATCGCCGGGGTGCCGGCGGCGAGATGGAACTGCTGGAACACGAAGCCGATCCGGGACGCCCTGAGCGCGGACAGTTCGGCGTCGGAGAGCGCGCCGATGTCATGGCCGTCGATGCACACCCGGCCGGAGCTGGGCCGGTCGAGGGTGCCGAGGATGTGCAGCATGGTCGACTTGCCGGAGCCGGAGGGGCCGACGATGCCGACCAGTTCGCCGCGGCCGATGTGCAGGGTGACGCCGTTCAGCGCGGTGACCCCGCCGGGGTAGGACCTGGTCACGCCGGTCAGGGAGATCACTTCGGCATCCCGACCTTCACGCCCTCGGCGATCCCGTCGCCGGTGATCTCCACCTTGCCGTCGGCGAAGAGACCGGTCTTCACCGGCACGTACACCGACGTCGAACCCTCGACCACCTCCACGCCGAAGCCGCCCTCGGCCAGCGTGAGCAGCGCGGCGACCGGCACGGTGAGCACGTCCGCGCGCTCCCCGGCGGTGAAGTCCACACCGACCGCGCCCAGTTCGAAGGCGTCGGCGGTCTTCTCGTCCGTCAGCCCGACGACCAGGCGGATCTTCGTCTGGGCCTGCTCCTCCGGTCCGTCGCCCTCCTCGATCACCGTCGACACCTTCTCGATCACACCCTCGGCGACGCTCCCGTCCGGGAGGCGGACCGCGACCGTGCCGCCCTTCTCGGCGAGCCGCTGATCGGCGGGGTCCAGATCGACCGAGACGACCTTCACCGTGCCGGTGTACGTGAACACCTGCTGGTCGGGGCCGGTCTGCTCGCCTTTGGCGGCCGAGGCGCCGTCGACCCGGACCGCCGCGTCCGCGAAGACCACCCGGCCCAGGTCCACCACGCCGGTCTCCGGCAGACCCACATCCCCCTGCCACTGTTCGACGACGGCCGCCGTGGCGGCGGTGTACTCGCGGTCGACGGTGAAGCCGTCGTAGCCGAGCGCGGACAGGTTCTTCTCCAACTGCTCCACGTCCTTGCCCTCCGTGCCCGCCTTGAGCGCCCGGTACGCGGGCATCGAGCCGTACATCAGCGTCACCGGCCTGTCGTCCACCTTGAACAGCGCCTGCCCCCGGGTGATCTCGGCGCCGGTCGACGGGACGGCGGTGAGCGTGCCGGGGATACGGCTGACGGCGGTGGCGGTGGTGCCGTAGCCGAGTTCGCCGTCCTCGCTCCGGGAGTCCTTGAGGGTCTGCCTGGTCACCGTGGCGGTGCTCGGCGGCAACTCGCCCGCCGGCCCGCCGCCGTCACCGTCCCCGGCGGTCCGCAGTGCGGTGACCGCCACGGCGCCGCCCGCGGCGAGGAGGACGGCGAGGGCGATGGCCGCGTTCCGGCCCCGGCGGGAGCGGCGGCGGACAGCGGGGGCGACGGGCTCGGGCCGGGCGGGATCGGACACGGCCGGGTCGGCGACCTGGTCCACCGGGTTGTCCACGGACCGCTCGCTCACAGCTCGTCCTTCGGGGTCAGTTCGCTCTTGCCGCCGCCGGGCAGCAGGCCCTTGCAGGTCTCGTCGGCCCCCTGGAAGTCCGGGTCGTCCTGGAGGGAGCCGTCCATCTCCAGGCCACCGCCGGAGATGGGGTCGGGGAAGTCCGCCACGCCGTTCTCGCGCATGCACCGGGAGTACGCGCGCAGCTTGTCCTGTGTCTCCTCGCTCACCTCGGCGGTTCCGCCGTTCTCCATGGGGTCGTACTGGCGGCACGCCTCCATCGCCCGGTCCGCCACCGACTTGTCGACGCCGCCCAGGTCGAGGTCCAGGCCCTCACCGGGCTTGGGGTCGGCCATGTCGACGCCGTTCTCGCGCATGCACTCGGCGAACTTCTGGGCCATCTCGTCCGGGCCCAGCTCGGGCGCGGCACCGGCACTGCTGCTGCCCCCGCCACTCGCGGAGGCGACGCCGTCATCCCCGCCACCGTCTCCCCCGCAACCGGTCAGGGCCAGCACGGCCGCCATCGGCAGGGCCGCCAGCGCGGCGCGTGTTCGGATTCGCATCGGGTGATCCCCTCGTCCCACGGGCCGGCCCGATGCCGGCTCGTGGGAGGCGATGCAACAGCCAGGGGTGTTAACTCACCGTTACTCCTGCTACTCCTGGTTGCTAACAGAGAGGAACACCCCTCTCCGTCAGCGTGGTCCCGGGGGCACGCTCGCGGCGGCGGGGGAACGGGTCCCGTGGATCGAAGGGAACGCTGCTCATGCGGGTGCTGGTGGTCGAGGACGAGGCGATGCTCGCCGACGTGATCGCGGAGTGGCTGCGCGGCGAGGCGCACGCCGTCGATGTCGTGCACGACGGTCTCGCCGCGCTGGAGCGGCTCGGCGTGCACGACTACGACCTGGTGGTACTGGACCGGGATCTGCCCCGGCTGCACGGCGACGACGTGTGCCGTCAGGTCGTGGCCTCCGGCTCCGCCGCCCGTGTGCTCATGCTCACCGCCTCGGCCGAGGTCACCGACCGGGTGGCGGGCCTGTCGATCGGTGCCGACGACTACCTCACCAAGCCGTTCGCGCTGCCCGAACTCGCCGCCCGGGTCCTCGCCCTCGGCCGCCGCTCCCGGCCCGTCACCGCGCCCGTGCTGCACCGCGTGGGCATCACGCTCGACCCCGCCCGGCACGAGGTCTTCCGCGACGGCCGCAAGGTCGCCCTCGCGAAGAAGGAGTTCGCCGTGCTCGCGGAGCTGCTGCGCGCGGACGGGGCCGTCGTCTCCGCCGAACAGCTGCTGGAGAAGGCGTGGGACGAACACATCGACCCCTTCACGGGGGTGGTGCGGGTCACCGTGCTCAAACTCCGCCGCAAGCTCGGTGACCCACCCGTCGTCGAGACCGTCACGGGAGTCGGGTACCGCATCCCATGAACACACCGCATCCCATGAACACACCGGATCCGCTGAGTCCCCCGGCACCCCTCGGCCGCCCGAAGCGGCTGCGCCCCGGCCGTATCACCCTGCGGGCCCGGCTCACCCTGGTGTACGGGCTGCTGTTCCTGGCCGCCGGGGTGGTCCTGCTGGGCACCACGTACGCCCTGTTCAACCAGCGGCTCCAGGCCGACACCAGCAAAACCGAGATCAGCACCCCGTCCGTGGCGCCCTCGCCGAACACGCCCTCGCCCAACACACCCTCGCCCCACGCACCCTCGCCGCATCAGCCGTCGCTCACGGGAGCCGACGGACGCACCTACACCGGCCCCGGCGCCGAGGAACTGCTCCAGAACGCGCAGGACGAGATCCGGGACGCCGCCACCGCCTCGCTGATCACCCAGGGCGGCATCGCGCTGCTGCTCGTCGGCAGCGCGGCGGCGGGGCTGGGCTGGCTGATCGCGGGACGGGTGCTGGACCCCTTGCACCAGGTCACCCACACCGCGCGGCGGATCGCGGCGGCCCCCGTCGCCGACCGGGGCCTGCACGAGCGCATCACGCTGGGCGGGCCGGACGACGAGGTGAAGGATCTCGCCCGCACCTTCAACGCCATGGTCGAGCGGCTCGACCGGTCCTTCGACGGGCAGCGCCGCTTCGTCGCCAACGCCAGCCATGAGCTGCGTACCCCCTTGGCGCTGCACCGCGCCCTGGTGGAGATGGCCATGCACCGGCGGACCGCGTCCACGGACGTCAAGGAACTCGGCGCCGGTCTGCTGGAGATCAACACCCGGCAGGAACGGCTCATCACCGGGCTTCTCCTGCTGGCCGGGGCGGAGCACCGTCTCCCCGAGCGGCATCCGACGGATCTCGCCGACATCGCCGCCCATGTGCTCCTCCAGAGCGAGCCGGAGGCAGGCCGGGCGGGTGTCACCGTGACCCACGACCTCGCGCCCGCCGCCACCCGTGGCGATGTCCTGCTGCTGGAGCGCGTCATCCAGAATCTGGTGGAGAACGGCGTCCGCCACAACGACGACCGGGACGGGTGGGTGAAGGTCACGACCCGTGGCGGTGACGAGGGGACGGTGGCGGTCGTGGTCGCCAACTCCGGTCCCACCGTGGCTCCTTACGAGATTCCCGCGCTGTTCGAGCCGTTCCGTCGGCTGGGCGGTGAGCGGCTGGTGACCACGAAGGGGGCTGGACTCGGGCTGTCCATCGTGCGGGCGATCGTCCACGCCCACGACGGGAGCGTGGCCGCCGTCCCGAACCGGGACGGCGGCCTGACCGTCACCGTGACCCTGCCCTCGCACTGACTCTGCCGTCACCATGACCCTGCCGTCGGCCCGGGGCCGCCGTCAGTCTGAGGCCGCCCTCACCGCGCCCCCGCCTTGCCCGTGTCCCTGATGAACAGCCCCGCCAGCGCGCCCAGCACCAGCAGGATCGGCATGAGCAGCAGGGCGTGTCCGTAGTCGCCCAGGCCGGGATGGTCGGGCAGCAGGCGGCCCGGGATGGCCTGGAGGAGTCCGCCGATGATGAAGCACACGCCGTTGACGATGGCGGCGGAGCTGCCGACCAGGGCGCCGGGGACCGATTCGCCCGCGACGGTGAAGCCGAGCATGTGGGCCCCGGCGAAGAGACCGACGCAGAACATGGTGACGACGGAGACGCTGTTGGTCTCGCTGGGCAGATAGATCAGCAGCGAGATCGCGACGGCCTGGAGCAGGACACCGCACACGGCCGGGATCCGGCGGTTGTTCCAGTGGTCGGAGAGCAGATTGAACAGCGGGGCGCCCACGGCCAGGCCGAGCCAGGACATGGCGGTCAGTACGGCGGCCAGGGACGTCTCTGCGCCCCGCGCCTCCATCACACGCGGCCCCCACAGCACCCCCATGGCGAGCATCGAGCCGAAGGAGACTCCGGCCAGGGCGGCGGACAGGACGACGTTGCGGTTGCGGAAGCAGGCGCCGAGGCCGCGGAAGATGCTGGAGACCAGGGGCGGTTTCGCGGTGCGGGACCGCTGGGCCAGTTGTTCCGGGCCGGGGGTGGGGTTGCGTACCAGGAGGGCGAACAGCACGATCAGCACCACGCCCGCCGCGCCGAAGCCGTTGAGGAGCTGTTCCCAGGAGACCTGGGTCAGCTGCCAGGAGATGACGGGCTGGCCGAACGCCGAGCCGAGCGAGGCCAGGGACTGCACCAGGCCGAACATCAGCCCGTAGCGCGCGGCGGGGAACCACTGGCCGCCGATGTATCCGGCGCCCACGAACCCGAACGACGAGCCGATGGCCAGCACCACCTGCGCGGTGATCAGCGTGGCCATGCTGGTGGTCTGCGCGTAGAGGAAGGCGCCTGCGGTCACGAAGGCCACGGCCACGGCCAGCAGCGGGCGGGAGCCGAACCGGTCCAGCAGGGCGCCGGAGAAGAACTGGCACAGCGCGAAGGCCCAGGTGTAGATCGAGCCGGCCAGGCTGATCTGGCCCACGGTGAGTCCGGCTGTGCGCTGGATCTCCGGGGAGACGACGGCGTATCCCGTCTGGATGGAGAACAGCCAGACCACGAAGATCGTGCACAGGCCCCAGATGATCCACGCCTCGACGCCGCCGATGGTGCGGTGCGGGCCGTGCAGGATGCGGGCGCCGGGATGCTTGCGGTACTCGTGCCCGGTATCACCGCCGGAGGCGGTGGCGGCGGTGTCGGCCATGACACGGTCTCCCGTCGGTCGGTGCGGGCTCAGCCCGTGGCCGCGGACGCGGCGGCGTCGCGGTCGTGCGCCAGGGCACCATTGACATAGGTGGCGCGGACGGTACGGTCGTCGCCCATCACGGCGAGGACGAACAGCAGTTCGTCGATGTCGTCGACGCGTGCGGTGCGCTGGTCGAGCAGCGGGGTGGCCCTGGGGTCCAGGACGACGAAGTCCGCCTCGTGGCCGGGGGTGAGGGAGCCGATCCGGTCGTCCAGGCCGAGGGCCTGGGCGCCGCCGAGGGTGGCGAGGTAGAACGCCTTGAGGGAGTCCAGCGGGTAGTTGCTCAGCTCGGCGACCTTGTAGGCCTCGTTCATGGTGGCCAGCAGGGAGAAGCTGGTGCCCGCGCCGATGTCGGTGCCGAGGCCGACATGGATCGGGCGGTGGGGGTCCTTGGCGTCGTGGAGGTGGAACAGGCCGCTGCCGAGGAAGAGGTTCGAGGTGGGGCAGTGCGCGATGGCCGTGCCGGTGTCGGCGCACCGGCCACGCTCGCGCCCGGTCAGATGGACGCCGTGCGCGAGGACGGCGCCGGGTCCCAGCAGGCCGTAGTGGTCGTACACGTCCAGGTATCCGGCGCGCTCGGGGAAGAGCGAGCGGACCCAGGAGATCTCCCCGGTGTTCTCCGAGACATGGGTGTGCATCAGGGCTTCGGGGTGCTCGCGGCGCAGGGCCCCGGCCGCCTCCAGTTGGGCGGGGGTGCTGGTGGGGGCGAAGCGGGGGGTGATGGCGTAGAGGTTGCGGCCCTTGCCGTGCCAGCGCTCCAGGAGTTCCTTGGAGTCCGCGTAACCCGACTCGGCCGTGTCGAGCAGCGGGTCGGGGGCGTTGCGGTCCATCAGGACCTTGCCCGCCACGATCCGCAGATGCCGGGCCGACGCCTCCTCGAACAGGGCGTCCACCGACGCCGGGTACACGGCGCAGAACGTCAGCGCGGTCGTCGTCCCGTTGCGCAGCAGTTCGTCGCAGAACGCGGAGGCGATCCGGCGCGCGTACCGGGGGTCGGAGAAGCGCTGTTCCTCGACGAAGGTGTAGTGGTTCAGCCAGTCGATCAGCTGGGAGCCGAAGGCGGCGATGATGCCGGTCTGCACGTAGTGGATGTGGGTGTCGATGAATCCGGCGGTGATCACGTGCCCGGGATAGTGGGCCGGTGTCACGCCCGGCGGGAGCGCGTCGCGCAGGGCGGAGTAGGCACCGCAGGCGGTGATCATCCCGTTCTCGCAGATCAGCAGCCCGTCGCTCTCGTAGACGAAGGCGTCCTCGCGGCTGGTGAGGAAGGGATCGCCGGTGAAGCTGACGAACGGGCCCCGTACCGCCGTCACGTCCGTGGACATAGCCACCTCCGGTTCCGGGCTCTGCCCGTCTGAACCCAGTGCACGCGGGGGTGGGGCCGGGTGGCAGCCGGTGATCGCCCGAACGGGTGACGGTGGGGCGTCGGGCGCGCGGGTGGGACACCCCGGTTGCGGTAATACCCCGTAGGGGTATTCTGGCGGCAATCGACGCATGTCGGCGGCCCGGCCGTCGGCCCCGGAGGTACGGTCATGACCTTGGCGGTGACGGAGATCGATCTGTCGGACTGCTGGTGCGGGACGGAACTGGCGGAGGTCGAGCGCGGCCTGGCGGCGCTGCCGGGGGTGGAATCCGTCCGGCTGGACCGGACCCGCTCGGTGGCGCACGTGGGGTACGACCCCGACCGCACCGACCGCCGCGCCCTGGCGACCGCGCTGGCCGGGCGGAGTCTCGGCTGTGTGTGCGTGGACTGCCCGGACTCGTGCTGCCAGCCGGGGCATCCGGCGGTGGGCGCGGCCGACCGGGCGACGGGGGAGGAGGCCGGGCCGGACACGGGGCGGGGCGCGCACGGTGGGCACGCCGGACAGGCCGGGCACGCCGGGCAGGAGATGCACGCGGCTCACGGTGAGCACGCCGGGCACGGCGAAGGGCCGACCGGGGCCGGAGCCGGAACCCATGAGCATGAACATGAGCATGGGCACGAGGACATGGGACCTGACGAGCACGCCGGGCATGGGGCCGCCATGGTCCGGGACATGTTCCGCCGGTTCGTCGTCTGCGCGATCCTGACCGTGCCGATCGTCCTGTACTCGCCGATCGGGCACAGCGTCGGCTTCACCGCGAACCCGCCGTTCGGGCTGTCCATGTCCTGGTTCGGGCTGGTGCTGGGCACGCCCGTGGTGCTGTGGGGCGGGTGGGTGTTCATCTCCTCGGCCGGGCGGTCGCTACGCCACGGCGAGGTGACGATGATGACCCTCATCGCGACCGGGATCCTGGTGGCGTACGTCTACTCCGTCGTCGCCACCTTCGCCGGGGCGCAGGACGTGTTCTTCGAGGCCGCGGCGATGCTGACCACGCTGAGCCTGATCGGGCACTGGCTGGAGATGCGTTCGCGGTACGCCACCGGCCGGGCCGTGGAGGCCCTGCTGTCGCTGGCGCCGCCCACCGCGCGGGTGCGGCGGGACGGGGTGGAGACGGAGGTCCCGCTGGAGCAGGTGGTGACCGGTGACCGGATCGTGGTGCGGCCCGGGGAGAAGGTCCCGGTCGACGGGACGGTGGACGAGGGTTCCAGCTATGTCGACGAGTCGATGATCAGCGGGGAGCCGCTGCCGGTGGCGAAGAGCGCGGGCGCGCCGGTGATCGGCGGGACCATCAACACCACCGGCGCCTTCACCTTCACCGCCACCGCGGTCGGTGCCGACACCGCGCTGGCCCGGATCGTGCAGATGGTGCGCAACGCGCAGGCGTCCAAGGCGCCCGCGCAGCGGCTGGCCGACACGGCCGGGAAGTACATCGTCTATCTGGCCCTGGGCTCCGGTCTGATCACCTTCCTGGCCTGGGCGCTCATCGGCGACGAGGGCGTGGGCTTCGCGATCACCGCGGCGGTCTCGGCGGTCGTCATCGCGTGTCCCGACGCGCTGGCGCTGGCCACGCCCACCGCCATCACCGTCGGCGTCGGTCAGGGGGCGCGCGGGGGTGTGCTGTTCAAGAACGCCACGGCGCTGGAGGCCACGGCGGCCATCGACACGGTCGTGTTCGACAAGACCGGCACCCTCACCGAGGGGCGGCCGTCCGTCACCGATGTGGTCCCGGCGCCCGGCGCGGACGAGGAGACGGTGCTGCGGCTGGCGGCCCGTGCCGACCAGCCCTCCCAGCATCCGCTGGCCGAGGCCCTGGTCGCGGCGGCGCGTGCGAAGGGGTGGGCGGTGGATCCGCCGGCCGAGTTCGACTCCGTACCCGGCCACGGGGTGGTGGCCGTGGTGGACGGGCGCCGGGTGCTGCTGGGCAACGTACGGCTGCTGGAGCGTGAGGGGGTCGCCGCCGAGTCGCTGGTGCCGGACGCGGACCGGCTCGCGGGCGATGGGAAGACGGCGATGTATCTGGCCGCCGACGGCAAGGCCCTGGGTGTGGTGGCGGTGGCGGACCCGGTGCGGGCGTCCGCGCGGGCGGCGGTCGCGGAGTTGCACCGGGACTCGGTGGCGGCGGTGATGCTGACCGGCGACCGGGCGGCCACGGCGCGGGCGGTGGCCCGCCGGGTCGGCGTGGACGACGTGATCTCCGATGTGCTGCCGGAGGACAAGGCGCACCGGATCGCCGCGCTGCAACAGGGCGGTGCCAAGGTCGCGATGGTCGGCGACGGCGTCAATGACGCGCCCGCGCTGGCCCAGGCGGAGGTCGGCATCGCGATCGGCGCCGGAACGGACGTGGCGGTGGAGACCGCCGATGTGGTCCTGGTCCGCGACGACCCGGCCGATGTCGGCTACGCGCTGCGCATCGCCCGCGCGGTCCGCCGCAAGATCAAGCAGAACCTGTTCTGGGCGGCGATCTACAACCTGCTGGCCATTCCCGTCGCGGCCGGTGCGCTCTATCCGAGTCTGGGGCTGGTGCTGCGCCCCGAGTGGGCGGCCCTGCTGATGAGCGCCTCGACCATCATCGTGACGTTCAACGCGCTGCTGCTGCGCCGCCTCACCCCGGCGCGTACGGCTCGGATGGCCCGTACGGCGGCGTAGCGCGTCCGTGCGCGTGCGCGCCGTCCCGGGCGCCGGCGTACGCGCGCGCACGCCATTCGGGTCCGAGCGTCTTACACCACGGTGACGTCCCCGGCGGATCACCCGGCGCGGGGCCGTCGCCGCCCTAGCGTGACCCCATGCGTGTACTGGTCACCGGCGGTGCCGGGTTCATCGGGTCCCATGTCGTCGACGTGCTGCGGGCGCGCGGTCACGAGCCGGTCGTGTACGACGTCCGGCAGGACCCGGCGGCCGATGTGCGCCGTCCCGTCGAGGTCGCCCGTGCGCTGGTGGGGGTGGACGCGGTGTGCCACCAGGCGGCGATGGTCGGGCTGGGCGACGGGGTCGCGGACGCCGCCGACTATGTCTCGCGCAACGACCTCGGCACCGCCGTGCTGCTGGCGGCGATGGCCGAGGCGGGGGTGGACCGGCTGGTCCTGGCGGGCTCGATGGTCGTCTACGGCGAGGGGCGTTACGCCTGCCCCGACCACGGCGTGGTGCGGCCCGGACCGCGGGCCGCCGGGGACCTCGCGGCGGGGCGGTTCGAGCCGCTGTGCCCGGTGTGCGGGCGGGATCTGGTGCCGGGGCTGGTCGGTGAGGACACCCCGGCCGACCCGCGGAACGTGTACGCGGCGACCAAGCTCGCCCAGGAGCATCTGTCCGCCGCCTGGGCCCGGGTGACGGGCGGCTCGGCGGTGTCGCTGCGCTACCACAACGTGTACGGGCCGCGGATGCCCCGCGACACCCCGTACGCGGGCGTCGCCTCGTTCTTCCGCTCGGCGCTCGCCCGGGGCGAGGCCCCGCAGGTCTTCGAGGACGGGGGCCAGCGGCGGGACTTCGTGCATGTACGGGACGTTGCGGCGGCGAACGCCGTGGCGCTGGAGGCGAGTGCGGCGCCGGGTGCGCTCACCGTCTACAACACCGGCAGCGGCGAGCCGCACACCGTCGGCGAGATGGCCGCCGCGCTGGCCGCCGCGCACGGCGGCCCCGAGCCCGAGGTGACCGGCGAGTTCCGCCTCGGCGACGTCCGCCACATCACCGCCGACTCGGCCCGCCTCCGCGCCGACCTGGGCTGGAAGCCGGAGGTCGGCTTCGAGACGGGGATGCGGGAGTTCGCTCGGGCGGGGATGCGGGGGGATTGATTAGGGGGGGTGGTCGTGGGAGTGGGGGGCGGGGGTGGGGTGGGTGTTGGGGCGTGGCTGGGTCTGGGGGCCGGGAGGCCGTAGCTGGCAGCCGGGACGCGGCGGCAGGTGGCCCGCGACAGGCGGCTGGTGGCCGGTGGTCAGGGGCAGGGGCCCGGTGCTCAGGGGCAGGGGACCGGTAGTCGACCACCGGGCGCCAGCAGTCGGCGACAGGTGACCGGCAGTCGGGCTCCGGGGCCGCGGTTACGGTGCCGTCGGCAGGATCACCTCGAAGCGGCAGCCGCCGGGGATGTTGCGTACCCGTGCCCGGCCCTGGTGGGCCTCTACGATGCCGCGCACGATGGCGAGGCCCAGGCCCGCGCCCGCCGGGGGTGTGCGGGCGTCGGTGCCGCGCCAGCCGGTGTCGAAGACGCGGGGCAGGTCTTCCTCCCGTATCCCGCCGCAACCGTCGGTGACCGACAGCACCACCTCGCCGTCGGCGGCACACTCGGCGGCGACCGCGACGGTACCGTCCGCCGGGGTGCGCCGGATGGCGTTGACCAGGAGGTTGCCCAGGACGCGGCTCATCTCCTTGCCGTCCACCTCCACGGGTACGGGGTCCACCTGATCGCCCACCAGTGTGACGCCGTGCTGCCGGGCGAGCGGGTCCGCGCCCGCGAGGGCGTCGCCCACCAGGTCGTACAGGGAGATACGGGCGGGGGCCAGCGGCAGCGTCCCGGCGTGGATGCGGGAGAGTTCGAAGAGGTCGCCGACCATGCCGTCGAGGCGTTCGACCTCGGCGCGGATCTGGGTGAGGTAGCGGCCGGGGTCGGTGGCGACGCCGTCCTCCAGGGCCTCGGACATGGCACGCAGGCCCGCGAGCGGGGTGCGCAGGTCGTGCGAGATCCAGGCGACGAGTTCCCGGCGGGAGGTCTCCAGCGCCCGTTCGCGGGCCCGGGACTGGGCGAGCCGCGCGCTGGTGGCGGCCAGCTCACGGCTGAGCGCGTCCAGTTCGGCGGTCGCGGGGCCGTCGGGTGCGGCGAAGTCGCCGCCGTCGCCGAACGAGCGGGCGGCGACGGTCAGTTCACGGCTGCGGGCGACGACCCAGCGGCCCAGCAGCAGGGCGGTGGCCAGGGAGACGGCCGCCGCCATGGCCACGACCGTGGTGACCACCGTCAGGTCGTGCGAGGACAGGAACATCGCCCAGGCCACGGCCAGGGTGCCGGAGAGCATCGCGACCACACCGACCGCCGCGACCACCGTCAGGGACGCGGTCAGCGAGCGGCGCCGGATCAGCCGCAGCACCCCCGCTCCGGCCAGACCCGAGGCGGCGGCGCCGGCGAAGGCGTACGCGGCGATGAGGAGGGAGTCACGCACGGTCAGCCGCTTTCTGTCGAGCCGTGGGGAGCGTGGGGATCGGCCAAGGCGTCCGCTACGCCCGACGCACCGTCGGGTACGCCCGACCCAGCCGGCGTGTTCGGCACGTCGCCTCCACCCGACCCCCCCGCCTCGAACCGATAGCCCACCCCCCACACCGTCCGGATCAGCCGAGGTTGGGCCGGGTCGTCCTCGACCTTGCCGCGCAGGCGGCGGACGTGGACGGTGACGGTCGACAGGTCGCCGAAGTCCCAGCCCCACACCTCCCGCATCAGGTCCTCGCGGCTGAACGCCCGGCCCGGGTGGGCCAGGAAGAAGGCGAGCAGGTCGAACTCGCGCAGGGTGAGGGCGAGTTCCGTGCCCTTCCTGGTGGCGCGGCGGGCGGCGGGGTCGAGGGCGAGGCCGGCCGCGGCGAGGGGGCGGGGCGTGGGGCCGGGGCGGGCGCGGCGCAGCACCGACTCCACGCGCAGGACCAGTTCCCGGGGACTGAACGGCTTGGTGACGTAGTCGTCGGCGCCGACCTCCAGGCCGAGGACGCGGTCCTCCTCGTCGCCCCGGGCGGTGAGCATGATGACCGGCACGGGCCCGTGCCCGCGCAGCCGTCGGCAGACCTCCAGGCCGTCCATCCCGGGCAGCATCAGGTCCAGCACCACCAGGTCGGGGCGGTGCGCGGCGGCGTGGGCGAGGGCGGCGGGGCCGTCCTCGGCGCGGTCCACGAGGTAGCCCGCGCGGTCCAGGTATCCGGTGACGACCTCCGAGACGGTGGGGTCGTCGTCGACGACCAGGACCCGGGCGGTCCGGCCGTCGGGGCCGCGCCCCTGCGGGCCGGGTTCCCGGACGCGTCCCCGCGGGGCCGGTTCAGGATGTGCGTACGGCTGCTGCATGGCTCCAGCGTGACACCGAGGGCTGACCGGCGGCGGCGCCGGACCGCTCGCGGGCTCCGACGTCCGCGTTTCGTAAGGACCGGAAGTCCGGTATGCCCGATTCGCGTTCGTAGGGTGAGAGCCGTGACCTCACCACCCCATGACGCCGATGTCGTCCTGCCCTGTCTGAACGAGGCCGAGGCGCTGCCCTGGGTGCTCGCCCGGATCCCGGCCGGCTGGCGGGCGATCGTCGTCGACAACGGCTCCACCGACGGCTCGGCGAGGATCGCCCGCGCGCTCGGGGCGCACGTCGTGCACGAGCCGCGCCGGGGCTTCGGCGCCGCCTGCCACGCCGGACTGACGGCGGCCACCGCCGACATCGTCTGCTTCTGCGACTGCGACGCCTCCCTCGATCCGTCCCTGCTGCTGCCCTTCGTGGCCGAGATCCGCTCCGGCGCGGCCGATCTGGTGCTGGGGCGGCGCCGGGCGCGGGGCCGGGGCGTCTGGCCGGTGCACGCGCGCGCCGGGAACCTCGCGGTCGCCCGGCTGCTGCGCCGCCGTACCGGCCTGCCCCTGCACGACCTCGGCCCGCTGCGCGCCGCCCGCCGGGAACCCCTGCTCGCGCTCCGCCTCACCGACCGGCGCAGCGGCTACCCCCTGGAGATGGTGGTCCGCGCGGCCGACGCCCGCTGGCGCATCACCGAGCACGACGTCCCGTACCTGCCCCGCACCGGCACCTCCAAGGTGACCGGCACCTGGCGGGGCACCTGGCAGACGGTCCGCGACATGGGACGGGTCCTGCGGGACCCGCCGCCGGACGACCGCGCACCCACGACCGACGGGCCCACGGACACCGACCCACCCACGGGGCACCCGACGAACGGCCACGCACCCTCGGACGCCGACCCACCCACGGGGCACCCGACGAACGGCCACACACCTTCGGAAGCCGACCCACCCACGGGACAGCCAACAGACCGGCGCACACCCTCGGACGACAGATCCACCCACGCCGACCCCCCGTCCAACGGCCCCACCTCCCCACCCCCCGGAGGTACCGCCCCATGACCACCCTGGTCGTCATCGCCAAGGAACCCCGCCCGGGGCTGGTCAAGACCCGGCTGACGCCGCCCTTCACCCCCGGAGAGGCCGCCGCGCTGGCCGAGGCGGCGCTCGCCGACACCCTGGACACCGTGGCGGCGCTGCCCGTCCCCCGGCGGCTGCTCGTTCTTGAGGGGGCGCCCGGAGCCTGGCTGCCGCCCGGGTTCGACGTCGTGCCGCAGGGCGCGGGCGGGCTGGACGAACGGCTGGCGGACGCCTTCGCGCACTGCGCCGGGCCCGCGCTGCTCATCGGGATGGACACCCCGCAGGTCACGGCCGCGCTGCTCACCGTCGACTTCGCGGGGTGCGACGCGTACTTCGGTCCCGCCGAGGACGGCGGCTTCTGGGCGCTCGGCCTGGCCCGCCCCGACCCGGAGCTGCTGCGGGGCGTGCCCATGTCGACCCCGCAGACCGGCAGGGCGCAGCGGGAGCGGCTCACCACGGCCGGGCTGCGCGTGCGCGACCTGCCCAGGCTGCGGGACGTCGACACCGCCGCCGACGCCTACGCGGTCGCCGCGCTGGTCCCGCACGGGCGGTTCGCCGCCCGGCTGGCCCGCTGCGCGCCCGGGGCGGGCGGACGGTGAGCACCGCCGTGCCCGCGTGGACGGGCGCCGACCCCTACGCGGCGGCCCTGCGCGCGGGCCGGGGACCACTGTTCCTGCGCCGCGACGACGGCTGGCTGCTCCCCCTGGACGTGGACCGCTGGTGCGGCCGGGCCGACCCGGTGGACCGTGACGTACTGGACCGCTGCGAGGGCGCCGTCCTGGACGTCGGCTGCGGACCCGGCCGCCTGGTGGGCGAACTCGCCGCCCGGGGCCGCCCCGCCCTCGGCATCGACGTCAGCGAGACCGCCGTGGCCCACACCCTGCGCCTCGGCGGCCAGGCCCTGCGCCGCTCGGTGTTCGCACCGCTGCCCGGCGAAGGACGCTGGGACACCGCTCTGCTGATGGACGGCAACATCGGCATCGGCGGCGACCCGGACACCCTCCTCGCCCGCATGGCCCAGCTGCTGCGCCCCGGCGGGCTGCTGATCGCCGAGACCGACCCGGCGGACGTCGACGAACGCACCCGGGTCCGGGTCGTCCGCCTCCCCGGCGCCCACGCCACCGGCACCCCCTTCCCGTGGGCGCGGCTCGGCACCCCGGCCCTGCTGCGCCGGGCGGCGGGCTGGGAGATCGCCGGTCACTGGGCGGGCGCGGGCCGGCGCTTCGTCGCCCTGCGCACCCGCAGGGCCAGCAGCAGCGCCGAGCCGCCGAACAGAACGGCGGTGATCAGCAGCCAGCGCCCGAGGAACCCGTGCGCCGACAGCCCGGCGGCCAGCCGGTAGCGCTGCTCCACCGTCCCGCCGATCAGCGGGAACCACACGATCAGCAGCAGAAGGGACAGGGCCGCCGGGACCCGCACGAACATCGTCCACTCCCGGCGCCCGACCGCCCCGAGCCCGCGTACGACCGCCCGGTCCGCCGCCGTGTACAGCGGCAGCAGCACGAGGTCGTGCAGCAGCGCCGCCCCCACCAGCCACAGCGCCACCCCGAACCAGTCGTCGGCGAACAGCCGCACCCCGGCATAGGCGGCCAGGGCGAACGAGCAGCCCAGCAGCAGCAGTTGCAGCGGGCTGCCGATCCGCACCCGCGAGAACACCACCATCGTCGACCTCTCCCTCCTCACCGCTCCCGCCTCACAGGTCCCCGAACGTCATCCGCGTCACCCATTTCGTGTTCAGCACCCCGGGCGCGGCCGGCACGATCACCCGGGCCGGAAAGCCGTGGTCGAGGGAGAGCGGCTCGCCGTTGACGTAGAGGGCGAGCAGGGAGCGCGGGTCGGCGACCTGGTTGGCGCGCAGGGCGGCATGACGGAAGGCCCCACGCCGTTGCAGGGACTCCACCAGGACGTCCGGGAGGTCGCCTTCGTGGCCGACCAGGGCGGCCAGGTCGCTCAGACGCACCCCGCGCCACCACTGGTCGGCCGTCGACCAGCCCTCCACACAGGCGATGGGCAGCGCCGAACTGTGCAGCGGGAGACGGTCCAGTTCGGCGCGGCTGAGCCGGACCGTGCCGGTGCGGCCGGTCACGACGAGCCGCCAGGCGTCCCCGCCGGTCTCCGCCGGATCGATCCCCGCGTACCGGGCCGTCTTGTTGATCTGGAAGCCGTTCGGACCGGAGCCGGGGTCGCTGCCCCCGTGCGGGGCGAGCAGCGCGGTGTTGCGCAGCACGCCGTCGAAGCTCCGCCCCACGGTCGTGAGGAACAGCAGCAGGGCCCCGCCCCCGACGAACCACAGCGCACCACGCCGGGAGACGGTCGCCGGGTCGGGACGCGGCGAGGCCAGCTCATCCGGCTCCCCCGGCCCCTCCCCCAGTTCCCCCCGATCCCCCCGCCCCCTCAGCTCCCGCAGGCCCCGCAGCGCCCTCGGTGTCTTCAGCACGGCATGGGCGACGAACGCGGCGATGAAGACCCAGGCTCCGTAGAAGTGGAGGGTGTAGAAGGAGCCGGGGAAGACATAGTCGAGCTGGATGTTCAGTACGCCGGTGACGAACTCGAACAGGGCGCCGCCCACCAGGAGCAGCAGCGAGAGCCGTTCGAGGGCGTGGGCGAGCGAGCGGACCGGGGGCAGCGCGAACAGCCGGGGGATCACCGACCAGAGCTTGGCCAGCAGGACGGGGATCAGGGTCACGCCGAGGGTGACATGCACGCCCTGGGTGAACCGGTACAGCCAGTGCGGGTCGGTGGGCCAGTCGAAGAGGTAGAAGCCGAGGATCCCCTTGCCCTCGGTCTGATCGTTCACCGGGGACAGGTCGGGGTTGTACGCGGCGTAGGACACCAGGCCCGTCACGAACAGGACGGTGATCCCGGCGAGCAGGACCAGCCCGAGCACCGAGGTGAACGGGATGCCCCGCACGGGACTGCGCCAGAAGCCGGGCGACGTGGGAAGCCGGGGATCGTCTCGCATGCCCCGACCGTAGGCCCGGACGACCCCGCCCAAGGGGCCGCAACCCATGACGAAACGCTGACATCCGGCCCGTACGGCAGTATCCGCCCGCTCGTGCGGCCTAGCGTGCCGGTGTGATCCACACCCCACCTCCCGCCGACGACGGCGTACCCCACGACGGCCTGCGACCCGACCTGTACGCCGTCGCCGCGGCCGTCCTGCTGGTGACGACGGCCATCGTGATCGGCCGTCATGTCCAGGACACCGCGCACACCCTCTTCGTCAGCTGGCCCCCGCTGCTGGCCTCCTGGGGACCGCACGTGGGCCCCGGCACCCCGGCGGCCCTCCTGATCGCCGCCGCGATCGTGGCGTACGGTCCGCCGCTCGCGGCCCGGCTGTCCTGGCGGTCCCTGCTGGCGGTGGCCTGGGCGGCCTCGCTGGCCTGGATCCTCTCCCTCGCCCTGATCGACGGCTGGCAGCGCGGCATCGCGGGCCGGCTGACCACCCGTTACGAGTATCTCCAGGTCATCGGCCGCTTCCACGACATCCCGGCGACCCTGCGGGACTTCACCCAGTACATCGTGGCGGACTCCCCCGACCCATGGCCCGCGCATGTCGCCGGGCATCCCCCGGCCGCCACGCTCACCTTCGTCCTGCTCGACCGGGCCGGGCTGCGCGGTGGCGGCTGGGCCGGGATGTGGTGCGTCGTCCTGGGCGCGACGGCGTGTCTGGCCGTGCTGGTCACCGTCCGCGCGCTGTCCGGCGAACGGCTCGCCCGGCGGGCGGCGCCCTTCCTGGTGCTGGTCCCGGCCGCGGTGTGGATGGGCGCCTCGGCCGACGCCTATTTCGCGGCGGTGGCCGCCTGGTCGGTGGCCCTGCTCGCGCTGGCGCTCACCCGGTCCTCCCTCCCGGCGGCCGGGGCGTCCGGCCTGCTGTTCGGACTGACCTGCTATCTCTCCTACGGGCTCACCCTCATCGCCGTGATCTGCGCGGCGGTGCTGTGGCTCGGCCGCGGGGGCCTGCGGGCGCGTCCGGTGCTGCTGGTGCCGCTGGCGGCGGGACTGGCCGTCGTCCCGGCCGTGTTCACGATCGCCGGGTTCAACTGGTGGGAGGGCTACCACCTGCTGGTCACCCGCTACTACCAGGGCGCGGGCGGCATCCGCCCGTACGGCTACTGGATCTGGGCCAATCTCGCCTGCACGGTACTGATCACCGGCCTGGCGACAGCGGCGGGACTGCGCCGGGCGGGGGCGGTGCTGCTGCCCGGACGGGGCGGGAAGAGGGCCATGGTCCCGCCCGGACAGGGCGGGGGAAGGGCGGCCGTGTCGCTGCCCGGACGGGGGGCGACGGGCACCCCCGCCGCCCGGCTCGCGTTCCTGGTGGCCGGCGCCCTGCTCGCCCTGCTGATCGCCGATGTGTCCGGCATGAGCAAGGCGGAGACGGAACGCATCTGGCTGCCCTTCGCCGTCTGGCTGCTGCCGTCCTGCGCGTTCCTCACCCACCCCCGGGCCTGGCTCACCGCCCAGGCGGTCCTCGCGCTGCTCCTCAACCATCTGCTGCGCACGAGCTGGTGAGCCTACGGCTCGTTGGGCATCACCCTGGTGACTTTGCCGGTGTGGTCGGCGGTGAGGTAGCCGCTCTCCATGTATTCGTTGGAGAGATACGCCGACATCGACTGCGGTTCGTCGAGGGTCGGGTTGTCCCCGCTGACCAGGAGGTAGCGGGAGGTGATCTCCGGGACGTTCAGCTCCTTCTCCGCCCGCTCGAAAAGGTCGGGCACCGCGTCCCACCGGAAGTCATCGACATCGAACGCGCTCTCGAACGGCGTCACCGAGCCGCTGATGATGCCCTGCTGCGCGCCTTCGCCCGTCCGGTAGGTCCAGGAGTCGTAGCGGGTGTCGCTGCCGTCGACCATGACGTTGGCCGAGACATGCTCGGGGTACACGGCCAGGCTGCTCATCCGGTCCGTGCCCGTGGCCTCCTTCAGCGCCGCCACGGCCGTGCGGATGCCATCGGGGGTCAGCAGATCCGTCCCGGCGGCGTCCCCACCGGAGTCGCCCGACCCGCCCGAGTCCCCCGAGTCGCCGCTCGGGGCGTCCACCCCGTCGGCCGGGTTCGTCGGAACCCCCGTACGGATGCCGCTCGCGGACGGGCCCGCTCCCCCTGCGTCGGTGTTCGCCCCACCGGCGGGCAGCAGGGCCCACACCAGGACTCCGACCAGGACCGTCGACGCGAGGGACGAGCCGATGGCGATCCGGCGGATCCGGCGCCGGGCCCGTTCCTCATCGGCTCCCCGGTCCCCCGCCGACGCGGTCACGCCGTGGGGGTGGGGCGTGGCGTGAGAGTCGGGGACGGCGGCGTACGGATTCCGGCCGGTAGCGGGGTAGGGGCTCTGACCGGTCGTGGTGTACGGGCTCTGACCGGTGGCCGCGTACGGATTCGGCTCCGGCGGTGCCACCGGGCCGCTGGGCGTGGCCGGTGCGGCGAGGTGGTACGAGGTCGCCCCGTCGGTCTCCGCTCTGCGCGGGTCGGGCGCCGGGGCGTCGGCCGTCGCGGCCCGGGCGAGCAGCGCGTCCATGGTGGCCACGTCGGGCCGCAGGGCCGGGTCCTTGACCAGGACGGCGGCGAGGAGCGGGGTGAGGGCACCGGCCCGCCGGGGCGGTGGCAGTTCCTCGCGCAGGACGGCGGCGAGGGTGGCCAGCGTGCTCGTCCTGCGCAGCGGGTGGTGGCCCTCGACGGCGACGTACAGCATCATCGCGAGCGACCACAGGTCGGACTCGGGTCCGCCGTCGCCGCCGGAGATGCGTTCGGGGGCCATGTAGTCGGGGGTGCCGATGACGGAGCCGGTGGCGGTGAGGGACGTCGATTCGCGGATCGCGGCGATGCCGAAGTCGGTGAGCACGGGGCGGCCGTCGGGGCGCAGCAGGACGTTCGCGGGTTTCACGTCCCGGTGCTGGATGCCCGCCGCGTGGGCGGCGCGCAGCGCGCCGAGCAGTTCGCGGCCGAGCCGGGCCGCCTCGCGCGGGTCCAGCGGGCCTTGGGCGAGCCGGTCGGCGAGCGAGCCGCCGGTGACCAGCTCCATGACCAGCCAGGGGTAGGTGTGCTCGGCGCCGTCGACCACATGGTGGATGGTGACGACGTTCGGGTGTTCGACCCGGGCCAGCGCGCGGGCCTCGCGCAGCACCCGGTCCCGCAGCAGCCGCGCGGCCTCGGGGTCGTACTCGGCGAGGCCCGGGTCAGGGGGCCGTACCTCTTTGAGCGCGACGGCCCGGTCCAGGACGAGGTCGAGTGCCCGCCACACCGTGCCCATACCGCCGCCGCCGAGCCGCGCCTGAAGCTCGAACCGGCCATCGATCACCCGTCTGGCGGGCCCACCCTCGTTCATCGCCCGCAGCATACGAGAACCCCCGCCCCGGCCCCCACCTGGCTCCCCGCCAAGGCCTCCGCCGAGGCCCCGCCCGGCTCCCCCGGAGAGATCCGGCGAAAAAAGTCCCGGCGGCGATGTCGAGAACGTCTCCCCGGCTCCGTCCCCGCTGTGAACGCGACCACAATGGGTCGTACGAAGCACAAGGAGAACGACCATGGCGAAGTATCTGCTGCTCAAGCACTACCGGGGCGCCCCGGCGGCCGTGAACGACGTGCCCATGGACCAGTGGACGCCCCAGGAGATCTCGGCGCACCTTCAGTACATGAACGACTTCGCGGCCCGGCTGGAGCGGACCGGGGAGTTCGTCGACGGACAGGCGCTCGCGCCGGAGGGGACGTTCGTCCGGTACGACGGTGAGGGGCGCCCGCCGGTCACCGACGGGCCGTTCGCCGAGACCAAGGATCTGATCGCCGGGTGGATGGTGATCGACGTGGATACGTACGAGCGGGCCGTCGAGCTGGCCGGGGAGCTGTCGGCCGCGCCCGGCGCGGGCGGGAAGCCGATCCACGAGTGGCTCGAACTGCGCCCGTTCCTGAGCGCGCCGCCCACCATCACCGAGTGACGGCTGAGATGGACAGGCGTGGACCGACGTGAACTGACCTGGACCGACGTGGACTGACCTTGACCGACATGGACGACGCCCTGCTCAGGAGTCTCACGCCGGGGGTGCTGGGGAGGCGCGGCCCCCCCCGCGGCCCCCTGGGGGGGGCCGCGGTCGCCCGGGAGGGCGCGCGGGGGGGGGGGGGGCGGGGGGTGGGGGGGTGGTATAAAAAAAAAAACCGGCCCACGAGAGT
>NZ_JBHYUG010000004.1:0-22875 GCF_042749375.1 Streptomyces sp. NPDC059477
ATTTATTCTCTTGGGTCTTTTTTGGCCCTTTCCACGCGGCCTTTCGCCGTTCGCCCGCTCCGATGGTGCTGGCACGGCACCGACCCGCCCGTCCGCCGGGCGGCTCGGTGCCGTATTTGTTTTTCAGGGCACGTCTTTCAGGGCACGTCAGGGCATGCCTTGGACCGTCAGTCGGATTGCGTCAGCGCACGTTGACGTAGTCGCCCTCCGACACCGCCCCCGCCGTCGTGTCCGTGCCCGCGTACGACCAGCGGTAGGTGCCGTCCTGGAAGGCGCGGACCGTGGTGGACAGGGTGCCGTCGGCCGCGGTCTGGACGGTCTGGACCGTCTTGAACTCCTTGCAGCCCGCCTTGCGGAACTGGAGCTTCACCGGCTGCCCGGCCGCCACGCCGGTCTGCACGCCGGTCGCCCAGTCGGCCTGCTGCACGGCGCCCGTGACCGTCAGGGCGCGGCCCCACCGGACCGGCTCCGGCGTGGCGTCCACCGTCGCCTGGCTGGCGCGCTGCACCGAGAAGGCGGCGGCGGTGTCCCGGAACACGGCGTCGCTGTCGGGGGCGATCGCGAAGGCGCTCACCTGCCAGGTGCCGGCCTGCGAGGCGTCGGCCGGGGCGGTGCCCGGGGTGAGGGTGAAGGTCAGTGCGCACGTGGTGGTCGTGGCGGCCGTCGGACCGCAAGCGGCGTCCGAGGCCACGGTGGCGACGGGGGACTCGACCGAGCCGCGGTACAGGGTGGCGTTGATCTGCTCCAGGCCGGACGGGTCGGTCGCGGTGACCTCGACCGTGACGGTTCTCGCGCTCGTACCGACGACGACGGGCTGACCACCGTTGACGGTCACGCCGGTGATCTCGGTGTCGCCGAACTGCTCGTCCGCGTGCGCGGCCGGAACGGCGAGGGCGGACAGGGCGATGACGCCGCAGGCGGCGGCGACAGCGGAGCTCATGCGCATGAGAATTCCCCAATGTGAATGCACAGCGGCCCGGCACTAATCCCCCGGCGGGCCGAATTGACGTGGGCAGCGTACTCATTCCGTGGAGATTCCGGAATGTTTTCGTGTGGGTGATGAGGGAGGACTGTGGCTGGTTGTGGATTTCTTGGCGATGGAATGCGTATCGAATATCTGGTGGATTGATTCGGTGGAAAACCTAAGGGGAAATTCGGTCCAAATTTCAGCGGACCTGGCGCCCACCTACGCGTACTGCCGCCGGTCGGCCCGGGGGCAACGGGCCCTGTGCGGCGCCCACATGAACAAGGGGCAACTTTCGCGTGAAGCATGCCGGATACGGTTACCGAGGGCGATCGCATATCACTCCCGCCTCACTAGCCTGCGTGTGCCGCACGACCGTCGGCCCGGCGTTGACTCGTGCAGCTTCCTGACGTCGGGAAAAGTCGGGAACAGCCGGGAACAGGGGAACTCAGGGGTGGGGATGGATGGCGGGAAGAAAGGGCGGCGCTGCTGTGCCCGGCACGCGCTGTCACATAGACATCGGGGCAGACGGAACGTACGCCTGGCGTCTCACGGCGACGAACGGGCGGGTGATCGCCGTCACGGCGAGGACCTACCGGGACTACGCCGAGTGCCGTGCCGCGTTCGAGCGGCTGTGTCTGGACGTCGCGGATTTACCCGGGGCGGTGCATCACACCTCGGAGGGCAGCGGCTGGGTCTGGCGGCTGCGTGATCCGGTGGGCGGTGCGCTGGCCGTGTCCTCCCGCGCCTACGAACGGCACTCGACCTGTCAGGCCGCCTACGAGCGCTTCCGGGCGCTGCTGGGTGAGCTGGGCGCGAGCGGCCCCATCGCTTGGGACGACGTCGGGTAGGTACCAGGCCGCAAGCCACAGGTAGCAGGCCACAGGCCACAGGTAGCGGGTAGCAGGTAGTAGTCAGTAGGTAGCAGGTGGTGGGTAGGAGCGGGAGCTAGTCGCGGGGAGTGAGGGCCGGAGGCCGCCTGCAAGGGCGGGCTCCGGCCCTTCGTGTGTTCCGGCCGCGGTTCCTTCGACCGCTCCGCGGCTCCCCCCGCACGCCGCACGCATGCGCCGCGTTCACGTCAACACCCGAAGTTGCCCCTCGGAGTGGTCCAGTTCACTTTTAGGTGCGCAGGTGTCCATCCCGCCTCAGGAGCGTCGACTCATGTGACGACGCGAATGGATGAGCGACCGGTGGCGCGGGCGGACGAACCGCCCAGACGCCTGTACGTCGACCCCGGCGTGCCCGACCGGGTGTTCCGGGGGGTGCTGCGCGGCGCGGGCACCACGGTGCTCGCGATCATGCTGCTCGTCGGCGGGTTTCTGACGTACCGGGCCTGGCAGGCGCTGGAGGTGGCCCGGTGGAGCTTCGTCACCACCGAGGCGTGGGAGCCGGAGGGCCACCACTTCGGGATCGCCGCGGTGATGGTCGGCACCATCCTGATCGCGCTCGTCGCCATCGTCTTCGCGGTGCCGATGGCGCTCGGCACGGCGCTGTACATCTCCGAGTACGCGCCCGCCCGGATCAAGCAGACCCTGATCAGCGTGGTCGACCTGATGGCCGCCGTGCCGTCGGTGGTCTACGGGCTGTGGGGGCTGTTCTTCTTCCAGGGGCACGTGGTCACGGTGTCGCGGTGGATCTCGACGTACCTGGGCTGGATCCCGATCTTCAAGGTCGACGGCTCCGACCCGAACGACCCGCTGGCCACCGCGACCGTGTACACCTCGTCCACCTTCATCGCGGGCATGGTCGTCTCCCTGATGGTCGCGCCGATCATCTGCTCGGTGATGCGGGAGGTGTTCTCGCAGGCGCCGGTCGGTGAGCGCGAGGGCGCCTACGCGCTCGGCGCCCACCGCTGGGGGATGATCCGCAGCGTCGTCCTGCCGTTCGGCAAGGGCGGCATGATCGGCGGCACCATGCTGGGCCTGGGCCGGGCGCTCGGCGAGACCATCGCCGTCTACCTGATCATCTCGCCGGTCTTCGAGATCCAGCCGCACATCCTCCAGAACGGCACCAACTCGGTGTCCGCGCTGATCGCCCTGCGCTACGGCGAGGCCACCGAGTTCGGCATGTCCGCGCTGATGGCGGCCGGCCTCGCGCTCTTCCTGATGACCCTCGTCGTCAACTTCGCCGCGTCGTCGATCGTCGCCCGCAGCCGTTCCGGCGCGTCGAGCGACTCCTGAGGAGACCGAGCCAGATGACCGTCACCACGCCACAGAGCCCGCCGGGCGGCCAGGACGCGCAGGGCGCGCCCGGCCCCCGGGACGAGCCCGCCGGCAGAGCCCCGGCCGCCCCCACCGTGCTGCCCGCCCGCCGCCCCGGGGGCGGGCCCGCGCGCACCGAGTCGCGCCGCAATCTGGCCATCCTGCGCGCCACCGACGTCTACGCGCTGCTCGGCGCGGGCGCCGCCGCGGTGTGCGTCACCTGGCTGCTGTTCGACCGGCTGCTGCCCTTCAACGGGGCGCTGGGCTTCGTCGTCGTCGCGTATCTGCTCTTCATCGGCCTGTACGCGCTGCTGGTCTCCTTCGACGAGGACGGGCCCGCGGTACGTGACCGGGTGGCCGCCGCCGTCGTACAGAGTCTGGGCATCCTGATGCTGGCCGCGCTCGCCTTCGTGGTCGTCTACACGCTCTACGAGGGCCGTGAGGCGCTGCCGCACCTGAACTTCTACACCGAGTCGATGGCCGCCGCGGGTCCGCTGGAGCCGCTCGGGGTCGGCGGCATCCTGCACGCGATCGTCGGCACGCTGTGGCAGATCGGTATCGCGCTGGTGATCTGCATCCCGGCCGGGCTGGTGTGCGCGGTGTTCCTGAACGAGATCCCGGGCCGGTTCAGCCGGTTCGTGCGGACCATCGTCGAGGCGATGACCGCGCTGCCGTCCATCGTGGCCGGGCTGTTCATCTACGCGACCTTCATCCTGGCGCTCGGCTTCGACCGCTCCGGGCTCGCCGCCGCGCTCGCCATCTCCGTGATGATGCTGCCGATCATCATCCGCGCGGCGGACGTGGTGATCCGGCTGGTGCCCGGCACCCTGCGGGAGGCGTCGTACGCGCTGGGCACCTCGCGCTGGCGCACGGTCTGGCACGTGGTGCTGCCCACCTCGCGCTCCGGGCTGACCACGGCCGTCATCCTGGGCACCGCGCGCGGGGTCGGGGAGACCTCGCCGGTGCTGCTGACCGCCGGGTACACCGCCGAGCTGAACACCAATCCGCTCAAGGACCCGATGGTGTCCCTGCCGCTCGCCGCGTTCGAGCTGGTCAAGTCGCCCGAGGCCAGCTACATCGCCCGCGGGTTCGGCACGGCGGCCGTGCTGCTGCTGCTGGTCCTGATCCTGTTCGTGCTCGCCCGCTTCTTCGGCGGGCGCGGCCCCGGCCAGCTGACCCGCCGTCAGGAGCACCGCCGGGTACGGGCGTCCCGGCGCGACGCCCAGCGCTTCGACCGGCAGGCCCGCGCCCGCGCCACCGACCACGCCCAGGCACCCTCCGTACCGCCGTTCCCCGGCGGCACCGCACCGACGAGGAGCACCCCGTGATGTCCCCGACCGTCCGACATCCACGCGCGTTGCGTGTGTACCAGGCGCTGGCGGTGTTCACCGCCCTGCTGTGCGCGCTGCTGGCGCTCAACCCGCCCGACGCCCAGGCCGCGACGTACACCAAGATCAGCGGCTCGGGATCGACCTGGAGCGCCAACGCCATCGAGCAGTGGCGGCGCAATGTCCGTCAGCAGGGCATGACGGTGAACTACTCCTCGGTCGGCTCGACCATCGGCCGCAACCAGTTCCGGGACGGCACCTCCGACTTCGGGGTCTCCGAGATCCCCTACGGCCTCACCGACCTCGGCAACACCGACGCCCCGCCCTCGCGCGAGTACGCCTACATGCCGATCGTCGCCGGTGGTACGGCCTTCATGTACAACCTGAAGATCGGCGGGAAGACCGTCACCAATCTGCGGCTGTCCGGCGAGGTCCTCACCAAGATCTTCACCGGCAGGATCACGATGTGGAACTCGCCCGA
The DNA here is from genome assembly GCF_042749375.1 of Streptomyces sp. NPDC059477. Lineage (NCBI taxonomy): Bacteria > Bacillati > Actinomycetota > Actinomycetes > Kitasatosporales > Streptomycetaceae > Streptomyces > Streptomyces sp. NPDC059477. The sequence continues at coordinate 4,975 of NZ_JBHYUG010000004.1, forward strand.
GATCAAGGCCGACAACCCCAAACTGACCCTGCCCGCCCGCAGGATCGTGCCCGTCGTGCGCTCCGACGGCTCGGGCACCACCGCGCAGTTCACGCAGTGGATGTCCAAGGAACACGGCTCGCTGTGGAACGACTACTGCGGGCGCGCGGGCAAGCCCACGCCCTGCGGTCTGACCTCGTACTTCCCGAACATCCCCGGCTCCGGCTTCGTCTCCCAGTCCACCTCGCTCGGCGTCGCGGGCTACACCCGCCAGCCGCAGGCCGAGGGCGCGATCACCTACGTCGAGTACTCGTACGCGCGCAATGCCGAATTCCCGGTGGCCAAGCTGCTCAACGAGTCCGGGTACTACGTCGAGCCGACCGCGTCCAGCGTGGCCGTGGCGCTCACCGAGGCGAAGATCAACAACGATCCGCGCTCGGCGAACTATCTGACCCAGAACCTGGACAGTGTCTATTCCTTCGACGACCGGCGGACCTACCCGCTCTCCAGCTACAGCTACATGATCGTCCCGACCAAGGAGGAGATGGGCTTCACCGAGGCCAAGGGCCGCACGCTGAGCGCCTTCACCACCTACTTCCTGTGCGAGGGCCAGCAGCAGGCGGACCGGCTCGGCTACTCGCCGCTGCCGAAGAACCTGGTGGAAGCCGGGATGGAACAGACCCGGAAGATCCCGGGCGCCGAGACCGCCGGCATCGACATCGACAAGTGCAACAACCCGACCTTCTCCGGTGGCAGGAACACACTGATCGAGGAGGCGCCCTATCCGCCCGCGTGCGACAAGCAGGGCAGCGACCAGTGCGCGACCGGGACGGGCGGGGCCACGGAGCCGACGGACACCTCGTCCGGCGGCACGACGACCGGCGGCAGCGGCTCCAGCACCGGCGGCTCGTCCACCTCGACCGGCGGCTCCGCCACGACCGGCGGTACGTCGGCGACCGGCGGGGACTCCGGCACCGGCGACTCGGGCGGCACGACGGGTGACGCCGACGGCGGCACGGACGGCACGACCGGCGGTACGGAGGGGAGCACCGGCGGCACCGAAGGCACGGTCGTCGACCCCGACACCGGTGAGGTGATCAGCGGCGAGCAGGCGGCCGGGGACAGCTCGGTGGTGGCGTCGCCGGTGTCACTGGGCACGGGGGACTCCCCGGGGCTGCGTACGGCACTGATGGCGCTGTCGGCCGTACTGCTGGTCGGCGTGGTCGTCGGACCGCCCGCGGTGGCCCGCGCGATGGCGGGCCGGGCCCGGCGCAGGGGGCGGTCGTGATGAGTGGCGCGACGGACACGGCGGGCGCCGCGGGCATGGCGGGCGCCGAGCACGCCGCAGGCTTGACCGGCCTTCTGGCGCGGCGCCGGCCGCGGCTGCTGGTCGCGGTGGGGCTGCTGGTGACGGCGGTGGTCGTCGCGCTGCTGCCGCTGCCTCCGGCGGGCTCGGCGGCCGTGGCGGCGGAGACGTCCTCGGCGGTGACGAAGTCGGGGACCAAGGGGAAGTACGACGACTTCTCCGATCTGAAAGTGACGGTGGACCAGACGGAGGGGCTGCGCTCGCAGGGCGTGCGGGTCAGCTGGGAGGGCGGGGAGCCGACCCAGTCGATCAGCTCCTTCGGGTTCGACTACCTCCAGATCATGCAGTGCTGGGGCGACGAGGCGGACGGGCCGTCGCGGGAGCAGTGCGTGTACGGGAGCGGGGCCGCGCCGCTCGGCGGCTGGACCAGCACCCGCTCGGTCGCCAGCACCGGCCCGACCGGTGACCCGGCCGAGACCCAGTACACCGGCGGCTCGAACTTCGTGCCGTTCCGCCCGGCCAACGGCGAGGATCCGACGAAGAAGGCGGACGACTACACGTACTACGGGCCGCTGGACACCAACGAGCAGCCGGCCAACCGGACCTTCGCCAACGGCACCGGCGAAGCGGTGTTCGCGGTGCAGGACGGGGTCGAGGCCGACTATCTGGGCTGCGGGGTGAACACGGCGCCGGAGGGCAGCACGCCCACGCCGCGCAAGTGCTGGCTGGTGGTCGTGCCGCGTGGCAACCACCAGCCGGACGGCGCCGAGATCACCGGTCAGGGCACGCTCGTCACCTCGCCGCTGTCCGCCACCAACTGGGCCCAGCGGATCGTCTTCCCCCTGGACTTCCTCCAGGTCGACCAGTTCTGCCCGGCGGGGCAGGCCGAGCGGCCGATGATCGGCTCCGAGCTGGTGACGGACGCGGTCACCTCGTGGCAGCCCGAGCTGTGCACGTCCACGGACAGCACGTTCGGCTTCACCACGGCCGCCGAGGGGCTGGCCAGGGAACAGGTGCAGGGCACGACGGCCGAACTGCCCACGCTGGGCTTCACCGTCGATCCCGTGCCGCAGGCGGAGGGCGGCCCGGCGGTGGTGCACGCGCCCGTCGCGGTGTCCGCGCTCGCCTTCGCCTTCTTCGTCGAGGGACCGAACGGCGCGGCAACGGAGATGAAACTGACCCCGCGGCTCGTCGCCAAGATGCTCACCCACTCGTACCGCAACGACGTCGCGTTGATGCCCGCGCCGGAACACATCGAAGGCAATCCGCTCGACTACACGGCCGACCCGGAATTCATGGAACTCAATCCGGATTTCCCGGACGTCGCCGGCTCGCCGATGAGTCTTGTGGTGCCCATCGGGAACTCGGACACCAGCCGGGTGGTGTGGAACTGGCTCCAGGCGGACCAGGAGGCCCGTGAATTCCTCGCGGGCGAGCCCGACCCCAGCGGAATGAAGGTGAACCCCTATTTCCAGGAACTGGAAATCGACAAGAACACCGCGCTGAACGAATACCCCAAGGTGGATCCGACGAGGGGGATCGCCCAGGGATTCGGGGGTGAGCTGCCGTACACCATCATGGATCTGGCGCCCTACTCGGCCGACCTGCACGACGGTGCCCTACGCGCGCGGCGCGGCAACAACAACCGGACCATCCAGTACGCGCAGGCCGACGGGATCAGTCTCGCCCGGCTGGTCAACGACCCGCCGTGGCCCGGCAACCGCGCGGTGATGGCGATCGTCGACGTCGCCTCCGCGGATCGCTACGGGCTGCCCGTGGCGAGCCTGCGCAACGCCGACGGCACCTTCGTCCAGCCGTCCGTCAGCACCTTGCTGTCGGCGGTCGACACCATGCAGCCCTCGGCCGCCGACCCCGCTGTGCTCGCGCCGGACCCGTCCCGCGCGAAGGGCGAGGCGTATCCGCTCACGGCGGTGGCCTACGCGGCGGCCTCCGTGGACCAGGACGCCGCGGCCCGCGAGGCGTACGCCGAGTTCATCCGGTACGCCGCGGGGCCGGGGCAGACGCCCGGACTGTCCGCGGGGGAGCTGCCCAACGGCTACGCCCCGCTGCCCGCGGACCTGCGGACCCAGGCGTCGGCCGCGGCCGACGACCTGGAGCGCGGAGCCGTCTCCGACGACCCCTCGGGCACACCGGACCCGGACGACCCCGGTGACCCGGGGTCATCCGGGTCCGGCGGCACGGGAGCGGACTCCGTCGGTGGCACCGGCACCGACACCGGCGACGGAGCCGCCGCCGCGGCGGGCGGCGCGGCCGGAGACGGCACCACGGACGACCCGTCGGCCGCCGCCTCGGCAGCGGCCGGTGAGTCGGCCTCGCCCTCCTCGGGGCCGCAGCAGAACGTGGCCGATGCCCAGGGCGGATTCACTCCCGGTGAGATTCTGGGGATTATCCGCTGGGTTCTTCTCGTCGTTCTCATTCTCGGCGGATCCGCCGCGCTTTCGGGTCCGGTAATGCTGCGTCTCGCCCATCGCCGGAGTCCATAACAGGCCGCTCGGGGCCTCATTCGAGTCACCCCGGACCCCATAGGAGACACCTAGGAAGCCTCCCCGTAACCTTTCCCTCGCTGGGAATTGGTGGCCTCCGCTGCGGAATCTTGGAAATGTATGCGGTGGCCGGTCGACGGGTCGGCAGCAGGAAAATCCGGATTCAGCTTGAACGTCCAGTCTTCTTGAACGTCCAGTCTTCGAAATCCGAAACAGGGAGATCAGAAGTGAACGTCAAGTCTCGCGCCAAGGTCGGTGCCGCGGTTCTCGGTGCCGCCGCCATCGGTGTCGGCGTCCTGTCCACCCCGGCGTCCGCGGACTACCCCACCCCGCCCTTCCGTCCGCTGGCCGGTGTCGGCTCCGACACCACGCAGTACGCGCTGAACGGCCTTGGCGACGTCGTGCTCGACACCAGCGGCAACAAGCTCATCGGCTCCTGGAACGCCACGGGCTCCGCCACGATCACGCCCAAGGACGGCACCGTCGCCGCCACCGCCCACTGCGCGGGCATCAACCGTCCCAACGGTTCCTCGGCGGGCATCGACAGACTCATCCTCGATGTCAACAACACCGCCCAGGCCGACTGTGTGGACTTCGCCCGCTCCTCGCGCGGCCCGTCCACCGCGGGTACGAACCTGACCTTCATCCCGTTCGGCAAGGACGCCGTCACCTACGCGACGGACCTCGGCAGCACCCTGCCGACCAACCTGACCGCCACGCAGCTCCAGTCCATCTACCGCAACTGCACCTTCGTGGACGCGGGTGTCACCAAGACCGTGTCGAAGGCGCTGCTGCCGCAGGCCGGTTCGGGCACCCGCACCTACTGGCTCTCGTCCATCGGCGTCACCGAGGCGGAGATCACCACCGCCAAGGCGGCCGGCTGCGTGGACGACAGCGTGCAGGAGCACGACGGCATCGCCATCGCCAACGGCACGCAGATCATGCCGTACTCGGTCGCCCAGTGGCTCGCCCAGGGCAAGGGCTTCGCGGACGTCCCGAACCGCCGCGGCGAGTCCCGGCTGCGCAACATCGCGGGCGTGGCCCCGACCACGGGCACCGGCACGGCGATCGCGCTGAACCCGAACTTCACCTTCGCCCGTGACGTCTACAACGTCGTCCCGACCGCGAAGCTCACCGACCCGTCCATCGCGCGTGCCTTCGTCGGCGCGTCCTCCCAGGTCTGCCTGAACATCGCCACCACCAAGAACTACGGCTTCGGTGACCTGAGCGCCGACACCGCCCCGTCCAGCTGCGGTGACACCACCACCACCGGCAACCGGTAGGCAGTGCGCGTCATCCGACCCCTCGCGTGACGGCCGGGCACCCACCAGGTGCCCGGCCCCACGCGCTGTTCCCGTTTCCGTCCCCACCACTACTTCCACCTCTACCACTACAACGTCCCCCGGGGGGCTCCACACATGTCAGTGCTCCAACCCTTCCGAAGAGCAGCCGCGATCCTGGCCGCCTGCGCCGTGCTGGCCGCGGGCGTGGTGGCCCTGGTCGCAGCCCAGTCCCAGCCCGCCCGGGCGGCGTCCATCGGTGAGTTCACCCTGGCGTCGGGCGGCAACCTGGACGACCCCGAGCCGATCGGCGCGACCCTCGGGATCCCCGGCGCCTGCCCCGACGTCACCATCGAGGACATCAACTGGAACACCTACCTCAACGTCTACGTCGTCAAGGCGGACGGCGTCGAGGAGACGGTCCTGAAGGCCGTCGGCAACGCCGGTCCCTACACCCAGGCGACGCCGGCGATATCCCTCACCGCCGCCGACAATCCCGGTCTGGAGGCCAGGAGTCTCGCCGACATCATCTCCGGCGACGGCACCTACGAGCTGCGGGTCTACTGCGTCGACAACTACGACCTGGCCAAGCCGCCCGGGGAGTTCGTGCCGGGCAACCCGTACTGGTCCCAGAAGATCACCGTCACCGGTGACACCTGGGTGCAGGGCGAGGGCGCGGAGGCGACCACCACCCAGCTGGCCGTGGACACCGGCAACGTCGAGCCCGGACAGACGGTGAAGCTGACCGCGACCGTCACCCCGGCCGAAGCCGTCGGCAGTGTGACCTTCCGGGACGGGGAGACCTCGCTCGGCCAGGCCGCCGTGACGGACGGGAAGGCCGAGTTCACCACGCCCGCGCTGGCGGAGGGGGATCACGACTTCACCGCCGCGTTCGTCCCGGCGAACACCGCCGAGTGGGGCGCCTCGGTGTCCGAGCCGCTGCGGCTGAACGTCCTGCCGGTCGGGTCGGAACTCCAGGACGCCCAGGGCCAGCGGCTGCCGGGCAACCCGCGGCTGGAGCGCGGCCAGCAGGTCAAGCTGGTGGTCCGCCGCTGCGAGCCGGGCACGGCCCTCTCCCTGACCCTGGGCCGCAACGACACGGAGTTCCCCGACGCCACCGCCGACGCCGACGGCACCGCGACCTGGGCCACGCTCACGATCCCCGAGGACGCGGTCGCCGGGAACAACGCCCTGATCTGGAGCCCGGCGTGCGACGGCGAAAGCCAGATCCCCTTCACCCTCGACGAGCCCTCCGGCACCCCGAGCCCCTCCGACGACCCGTCCGGTGACCCCTCCGACGACCCGACGGACGATCCCTCCGACGACCCGTCCGACGACCCGTCCGGTGACCCGACGGACGACCCGACCGGCGACAGCTCCGGTACGACGTCCGGCTCCACCGGCGGCGACACCACCACGGGCGGCACCACCGGGTCCACCGGGTCCACCGGCTCCACCACGGGCGGCGGACTCGCCTCCACCGGCTCCCAGATCGCGCTGTTCTCCGGGATCGGCGCCATCGTCCTGGTCGCGGCCGGCATCTTCGCGGTGCGCTTCGGCCGCCGCAACGGCCTGCTGGACTTCGGCCGGTCGCACGCCTGAGACACCCCGTCCGACGGCACCTCGCCCAGGGCCTCGCGCCTGACGGCACACCGCCCCAGGGCGCCCGGAGCGCGGGCGGCGGGCCCCCACCCCGCCGCCCGTGCACCGGTGTCTCCGCTGTCCATGACCCCGTACCCATCGCCACCCCACTCGCCACCACCCGCCACCACCTCACAGGAGCGCTCCCCGTGACCGTGCTGTCCCCGCCCCCGCCGGCCGTGGCGCCGCCGGCTCCGGCGCCCCCGCCCGAGCCCGCGCCCGACAGCGGGCCGCCACCCGGTGAACGCACCGGGTTCGCGTTCGCCGGGGCCGCCCTGTGCCTGCTCGCCGCCCTGCTGCTCGGCTTCGCCGCCAACCTCACGCTCGTGGGCCACCTCCAGCACACCCGCGACCAGCAGACGGCGTACGACGAGTTCCGCCGCCAGCTCGCCCTCGGTATCGCCCCCGTGGGGCAGCAGACCTACGAAGGCGATCTGCTGACGCCCGGCGCCCCGGTGGCCCTGCTGCGCATTCCCGTGCTCGGCCTGGAGGAGATCGTCGCCGAAGGCACCACCTCCGGCGTGCTGATGTCGGGCCCCGGCCACCGCCGGGACACCCCGCTGCCGGGACAGCCCGGGACCAGCGTGCTCATGGGCCGCCAGTGGGGATACGGCAGCCCGTTCAACGATCTGCACCAGCTGCCGCCCGGCACCGAGATCCGGGTGACCACGGGACAGGGCACGGCGACCTACGAGGTGACGGCCCTGCGCCGGGAGGGCGACCCGCTGCCGCCCACCCTCAAGGAGGGCGAGGGACGGCTCACCCTCATCACCGCCGAGGGCGGCCCGTACACCCCCTCCGGCACTCTCCGTGTCGACGCCGAACTGACCAGCGACGCCCAGCCCGCGCCGCCGCGCCCGCTGGCGTCCGGCTGGATCGACGACTCCGAGCAGGTCATGGGCACCGAGAACGCCGCCTGGCTGCCGGTCTTCCTGTGGTCGCAGGGACTGCTGATCGCCGCCCTGCTCACCATGGCCGCCCACCGCGCCTGGGGCCGCTGGCAGACCTGGGTCGCCGGGGTGCCCGTCCTGGCCGCGTTCGGCCTCGCCGTCTCCGGCGCCGCCACCCGCCTGCTGCCCAACCTGCTCTGATCCACGAGGAGTCCAGCCCATGTCCGACACGACCGACACGAGCGCCACGCCCGGCCCGGCCACGACGAGCGCCGCCCCCGGCCCGACGGGGACCGGCGCGACGGCCGAGACCACCCTCGTCGACGAGATCCTCGACCCGACGCAGAAGCTGGCGGCCGTACGGCCCCGCAAGGCGGGCGCGGCGACGGCCGAGAGCGACCCCGCCACGCTGGAGGCCGACGCGATCTCGGCGTGGTTCGGCAACCACAAGGTCCTGGAGCAGGTGTCGCTGACCATGCCCGCCCGTGAGGTGACGGCGCTGATCGGCCCGTCCGGCTGCGGCAAGTCCACCTTCCTGCGGATCCTCAACCGCATGCACGAACTCGTCGGCTCGGCGGCGCTCTCCGGCCGCGTCCTGCTGGACGGCGACGACATCTACGACCGGGGCCGCCGCATCACCCACGCCCGCCGGAACATCGGCATGGTCTTCCAGAAGCCCAACCCGTTCCCCGCCATGACGATCTACGACAACGTCACCGCCGGCCTCAAGCTCAGCGGCGTCAGGGCGGGCCGCGCGGACAAGGACTGGCTGGTCGAGGAGTGCCTGACCAAGGCCGGACTGTGGAAAGAGGTCCGCGACCGGCTCCGGCAGCCCGGCGGCGCGCTCTCCGGCGGCCAGCAGCAGCGGCTGTGCATCGCCCGGTCCCTGGCGGTACGGCCCCGGGTGCTGCTGATGGACGAGCCCTGCTCGGCGCTCGACCCCACCTCGACCCGCCGCATCGAGGAGACCATCCACGAGCTGAAGTCCGAGGTGACCATCGTCATCGTCACCCACAACATGCAGCAGGCCGCCCGCGTCTCCGACCAGTGCGCCTTCTTCCTCGCCGAACAGGGCACCCCCGGCGTGATCGTGGAGCACGGCGGCACCGACGCGATGTTCCACAGCCCGCAGGACCCCAGAACGACGGACTACGTCAACGGACGCTTCGGCTGAGCCCAGGACGATGTCCGGCCAGCGACCCGCTCCACCCGACCCGGCCCTCACCAGGAGGTCGCACATGAACGCCACCTCGCACACCGCCGCGCCCGCCACTTCGCACACCACTTCTCACACCCCTGCTCACACCGCTTCCCACCCGGGCAGGAGAGCCACCGGAACCGCCGCCAGAGCCACCCTCACCCTCCTGAGCGCCCTGGCCCTGGGCCTCGGCGCCCTCGCCGCCCCCGCGTCCGCCGACCACCCGACGCCCCCGTACCGTCCGCTCGCCGGGGTCGGCTCCGACACCACGCAGGACGTCATGAACGGGCTCGGCGAGGTCGCCGTGGACGTGAGCGGCAACAAACTGCTCGGTTCGTGGAACGCCACCGGCACCCCGACGATCACCACCAAGGACCCGGCGCTGTACCCGAACTGCCAGAACATCCCCCGCCCCAACGGCACCTCACCCGGCGTCAGCCGACTCGTCACCGACCTGAACAACCCCCTGCCCGACTGCGCCGACTACGCCCGCGCCACCTACCGCCCGCCCGCCCCCAGCCCTCAGCTGACCTACATCCCCTTCGCCAAGGACGCCCTCACCTATGTGACCGACCTGGGCAGCACCCTGCCCACCAACCTGACCATCGCCCAACTCGCCTCCATCTACCGCACCTGCACCTTCGTGGACGGGGGCGTCACCCGCACGGTCTCGCGGGCGCTGCTGCCGCCCGCCGACGCGGGCAGCTTCAACTCCTGGCTCCAGTTCATCGGCGTCACCGAACAGCAGATCGCCCTCGCCAAGGCCAACGGCTGCGTCCACGACGTCCAGCCCAACGACGGCACCGCCGTCCTCAGCGGCACCGAGATCATGCCGTTCTCCGTCGCCCAGTGGATCGGCCAGGGCAAGGGGCTCCCCAACGTGGTCAACCGGCGTGGCGAGACCCGGCTGCGCTCCATCGCCTCGGTCCTCCCGACCACCGGCTCGGGCACCACCCTCGCCCTCAACGTCACTTTCCCCTTCGCCCGCGACGTCTACAACGTCGTCGCCACCTCCCGGCTCGGCGAGGCGGGCATCTCGCGCGCGTTCGTCGGCGCGTCGTCCCAGGTCTGCCTGAACATCGCCACCATCAAGAACTACGGCTTCGGCGACCTCGGCGCGGACGCCCAGCCGAGCAGTTGCGGCGTCTACTGACGCAACCGCCCCCGGACCCTAGGTGTTCACCTCCTCTTCTCCCCTCGGAGTCGGCCAGGCGCCCCCGCGCCGGGAGGTGGCGCCTAGCGTCGGGTGGGGAGAGCGGGGCTGGTGAGACGGACCCCGTGTGCCGGACCTGTGTGCCGGATCCCGTGTCGTGGATCCCCTGTGCCGGATCCTTTGTGCCGCGTACGCCCGGATGTCAGGAGTGACCCCATGCCCCGTCCGCTGTCCGGACCCCTGCGCCGGGTGAGCGCGCGGCTGCGCACCAGGCGTGGCCTGCGCGCGGCGTGTGCCGCCACGGTCGCCACCGCCACCGCGGCCCTGCTCACCGCCGGTTCCCAGGCGCCGGGAGCCGCCGGTGCCGCCCCGGCCGTGCGGGACGACGGCGTGAGCGTGCCCGGCGGATTCGTCCCGCAGGACGCCGAGCTGCCCCTCGTTCCGTCGCAGGGCGATGACTCCTACCACATCGAACTCCCGCCCCTGAAGGACGTGGCGGCGCTGGAGCGGACGGGAGGCGAACCGGCCACCGCCACCGAGCCCACCGGACCCGCCACGCCTGCCGCGCTCACCGCGCTCACCGAGGAACGCACGGCCGCCGAGGCCGGGTTGCCCGCCACCGTGTTCGACGCCTACCAGCGCGCGGAGACCTCCGTCGGCCGTACGGACCCGTCCTGCCGTCTGGACTGGGAACTGCTCGCCGCCATCGGCAAGGTCGAGTCCGGACACGCGAGCGGCGGCGCGGTGGACGCCGACGGCGACACCCTCACCCGGATCACCGGCCCCGCCCTCGACGGCAACGGCTTCGCGCTGATCCTGGACAGCGAGGGCGGGGCGTGGGACGGGGACCCGGTGTACGACCGGGCCGTCGGGCCGATGCAGTTCCTGCCGACCACCTGGAAGTCCTGGGGCGCCGACGGCAACGGCGACGGCACGTCCGACCCGAACAACATCTACGACGCCGCCCTCGCCGCCGGTCACTACCTGTGCGCCGGTGACCGGGACCTGGGCACGGCGGACGGCCTGGAACGGGCGATCCTCAGCTACAACTACTCCCGCGACTACCTCGACCTCGTGCTCGGCTGGCGGCAGTTCTATCTGAACGGCGTGCACACCGTCCCCGACGGCACCGCCGTCGTCCCGGTCAGCCCCGGCGCGGGCAGCGACACCCCGGCCACCCGGCCGGTCCCCGGGGGCGGGACGGGCGACGCCCCGGACACGGACGACGGCCGGGGCGAAGGCGAAGTCGTCGACGGCGACGACGGCGTACCCGCGCCGCCCCGCCCGGTGACCCCCTCGCCCGTCGACCCCACCCGGCCGCCCAGCACCCCCACCCCGACGCCCAGCCCCACCGCGACGACCGCCGAACCGACCCCGACCCCGAGCCCGACGCCCACCGAGACGTCCCCGGAGCCCGAGCCCACCCCGTCGGTCACCCCGGACCCCGAGCCGTCCACCGAGGACCCGACGGACCCGGTCGAAACACCGACCCCGACGCCGACGCCCACCCCGACCGAGACCCCGGAGCCCACACCCACGGACACCCAGGCCCCGGCCCCGACCGAGGAGCCGGAACTGGAACCGGAAGGGGAGCCGACGACGACCGGCTGACGCCCGGGGGAACCGGCCCGTCGGATGATGGCCCGTCAGATACCGGCCGCCGCCGCCAGATCCCGCTTGATCTCCGCCAGCCGCTCCGCCGCCCGCGCCCGCGCCTTGGGCAGGTCGGCGGGTGAGCCGACCGGCTCCACGACCTCCAGGTAGCACTTCAGCTTGGGCTCGGTGCCGCTCGGGCGGACGATCACCCGGGCGCCGTCCAGGGTGTAGCGCAGCCCGTCGGTCGGCGGCAGCCGGTCCGTGCCCTCGGCCAGATCCTCCGCCGCGACGACCGCCAGGCCCGCCAGCCGGGCCGGCGGTCGCTCGCGCAGGCGGCGCATCGCGTCGGCGATCACCGTCAGGTCCGCCACCCGCACCGACAGCTGATCGGTGGCGTGCAGTCCGTGCGTCACGGCGAGGTCGTCCAGCAGGTCGGTCAGCCCGCGCCCCTGTTCCTTCAGCTCCGACGCCAGTTCGGCGATGAGCAGCGCGGCCGTGATGCCGTCCTTGTCGCGGACGCCGTCGGGGTCCACGCAGTAGCCGAGGGCCTCCTCGTAGCCGTAGCGCAGACCGTCGACACGCGCGATCCACTTGAACCCGGTGAGGGTCTCCTCGTACGGCAGTCCCGCCTTCTCGGCGATCCGGCCCAGCAGGGAGGAGGAGACGATCGACTCGGCGAACGTGCCGCGCGCCCCGCGCCGCACCAGGTGCGCGGCGAGCAGCGCGCCCACCTCGTCGCCGCGCAGCATCCGCCAGCCGCCGTCGCCGTCGGGCACGGCCACCGCGCAGCGGTCGGCGTCCGGGTCGTTGGCGATCACCAGGTCCGGCGCGGCCTCGCGGGCGGTGGCGAAGGCCAGGTCCATCGCCCCGGGCTCCTCCGGGTTGGGGAACGCCACGGTCGGGAACGCCGGGTCGGGCTCGGCCTGCTCGGCGACCAGCACCGGCGCGGGGAAACCGGCCCGCGCGAACGCCGCGAGCAGGGTCTCCGTACCGACCCCGTGCATCGCCGTGTAGACGGTCCGGGCGGTACGCGGGGACCCGGCCGCCAGCACCGCGTCCGTACGGGCGAGATACGCCTCCAGCACCGCGTCCCCGAGCACCTCCCACCCGTCCGGCGGACGGGGTACGTCGGCCAGCGCGGCGACCGCCTCGATCTCGGCGGCGATCTCCGCGTCCGCCGGGGGCACGATCTGCGAGCCGTCGCCCAGGTACACCTTGTAGCCGTTGTCGCGGGGCGGATTGTGGCTCGCGGTGACCTCCACGCCCGCGACCGCGCCGAGCCGCCGGACCGCGAAGGCGAGCACCGGGGTGGGCAGCGGGCGGGGCAGCACGGCGGCCCGCAGGCCCGCGCCGGTCATCACGGCGGCGGTGTCCCGCGCGAAGTCGGCCGACCGGTACCGGGCGTCGTACCCGATGACGACGAGTCCGCCCGCGTGCCCCTGCCGCTTCAGATGGGCGGCGAGTCCGGCGGCGGCGCGGATCACCACCGCGCGGTTCATCCGCATCGGGCCCGCGCCCAGCTCACCGCGGAGCCCGGCGGTGCCGAACTGGAGGGTGCCGGCGAACCGGTCGGCCAGCTCGGCGCGGTCCCCGGACCCGATGAGCCGGGCCAGTTCCGCGCGGGTCTCGGGGTCGGGGTCCTCGGCCAGCCACGCCTCGGCCCGTGCGAGGAGATCGTCGTACACGCTCGGTCAACCTCTCTTCGGCTGTTCTTCGGCTCTTCTTCGACGGACGGTCCCGCGAAGTGCGCTGTGGTTCCGCCGCTCAGATCCTGCCGAGGACCTGCGTCAGCAGCGAACCCATCCGGGCCGCCGAGTCCCGCCCGGCCTGGAGGACCTCCTCGTGATTCAGCGGCTCGCCGGTCATCCCGGCGGCGAGATTGGTCACCAGGGAGATGCCGAGCACCTCGGCACCGGCCTCGCGGGCCGCGATCGCCTCCAGGACGGTCGACATGCCGACCAGGTCCGCGCCGATCACCCGGGCCATCCGGATCTCGGCCGGGGTCTCGTAGTGCGGGCCGGGGAACTGCGCGTACACGCCCTCTTCGAGGCTCGGGTCGATCTCCTTGCACAGGGCGCGCAACCGCGGTGAGTACAGGTCGGTGAGGTCGACGAAGTTGGCGCCGACGATGGGGGAGGTGGCGGTGAGGTTGATGTGGTCGCTGATCAGCACCGGCTGACCGGGACGCATGCCCTCGCGCAGTCCGCCGCAGCCGTTGGTCAGGACGACGGTCTTGCAGCCGGCGGCCACCGCGGTCCGTACGCCGTGCGCCACGGAGGCCACTCCGCGGCCCTCGTAGTAGTGGGTGCGGCCGAGGAAGACCAGGGCGCGCTTGTCACCGACCGGGTACGAGCGGACCGTGCCGCCGTGCCCGGCGACCGCGGGCGACGGGAACCCGGGCAGCTCGGTGACCGGGAACTCGGCGTCGGCGGCGCCCAGGGCGTCGACGGCCGGCGCCCAGCCGGAGCCCATCACGAGAGCGACGTCGTGGGACTCGGCGCCGGTCAGTTCGCGCAGCCGCGCGGCGGCGGCGTCGGCGGCGGCGTACGGGTCGCCCTGGAGGTCGTCCGGAAGAAGAGATGCGTTCACGCGCATGAGGGTAGCCGGTCATGGCCTACGCGCGTAGATGACGGAGCGTACGGGATGCCGATCGTTGCCTTGTCGTTTCTTACGAGAGCGGCCCCGGGGGCAGCCCCGAGAGCGGCCCGGGAACGGGTCGTCACTCCTCGGTGACGAAGACGTCCTTGTTGTTGAAGACCTCGACGATGAAGATCAGCAGCCGTCCCATGCTGACGCTGTACTCGACCAGGATGTTCTGCGTCAGGAGGATCGTCCGGTCGTCGCCCGTGGCGCTTATGGGCCGGGAGAGTGCCGGGAACGGGTCACGGGCGAGGAGCGACATGCCCTTGTCGAAGGCGTTGCGCTGCCGCTCGTCCAGCCGGTCACGGGCCACGGCGGCCTGCTCGGTGAAGTAGATCTGATAGGTGCGCGAGCCGGTCATGCGCCAAGTCTAGGAGCGATCCCCGCCGGGTCTCAGCACGGCCGCTTGCGCAGTTCCATCACATAGTCGTGGGGGGCTCCCGCCGATTCCGCCGCGTCGGCCAGTTCGCCCAGGTAGCGGGCGGAGGGGAGGCCGCCCTCGTAGGCGTTGAGGACATAGGTCCAGGCGGACTCCTCACCCTCAAGGGTGTGGGCGCGCACCCGGGTGCGGCGGTAGATGTCGAGGCCCGCGCCCTCCCAGCGGTCCAGGGCGTCCTCGTCCATCGGCGCCACGTCGTACAGCGCCACGAACACCTGGGCGAGGGGGTCCTCGACGATGGTCGCGATGGCGCCCTCCCAGCCGAGGTGCTCGCCGCCGAAGGTGAGCCGCCAGCCGTTCAGCCAGCCGGTGGCGCGCAGCGGTGAATGGGGGGCGCGGCGGGACATCAGCCGCGCTTCGAGGTTGCTGGCGTACGCGGCATAGAGCGACATGCGACGAGGGTACGGCAGCCGGATCGGCCGCCCCTCCCGTCACAGCGGCCGTCAGCGTGCCCGCCCCGGTGACCGCCCCTCTGGCCGCCCCATGGCCGTCGCTGCGGCCGTCACCGCGGCCGTCCCTGTGTGTCCGGGGCCACCCGGGGCGATACCACCCTGAGGTGTGCGGGACAATGCGTACGTGACTCGGATCGTGATTATCGGCGGCGGACCCGGCGGATACGAAGCGGCACTGACCGCCGCGCAGCTCGGCGCGGAGGTGACCGTGGTCGACTGCGACGGCCTGGGCGGGGCGTCGGTGCTCACCGACTGCGTCCCGTCCAAGACGCTCATCGCCACGGCCGAGGTGATGACCACCTTCGACTCCTCCTACGAGGAGCTGGGGATCATCGTCGCGGACGACACCCCGCACATCGAGCAGGCCGCCCGGGTCGTGGGGGTGGACCTCGGCAAGGTCAACCGGCGCGTCAAGCGGCTCGCGCTCGCGCAGTCGCACGACATCACCGCCTCCGTCACCCGCGCGGGCGCCCGGGTGCTGCGCGGCCGGGGCCGCCTGGAGGGCATGCAGGCCCTCGACGGCTCCCGCAAGGTCGTGGTGCGCGCGGCCGACGGCAGCGAGGAGACCCTCGACGCCGACGCCGTGCTGATCGCCACCGGCGGCCACCCGCGCGAGCTGCCCGACGCCCAGCCCGACGGCGAGCGCATCCTGAACTGGACCCAGGTCTACGACCTGACCGAGCTGCCCGAAGAGCTGATCGTGGTCGGCTCCGGCGTCACCGGCGCCGAGTTCGCGGGCGCCTACCAGGCGCTGGGCTCCGACGTCACCCTCGTCTCCTCCCGCGACCGGGTGCTGCCCGGCGAGGACCCGGACGCCGCCGCCGTCCTGGAGGACGTCTTCCGCCGCCGCGGCATGAACGTCATGGCCCGCTCCCGCGCCGCCTCCGCCAAGCGCGTCGGCGACCGCGTCGAGGTCGCCCTCGCCGACGGCCGGGTGATCAGCGGCAGCCACTGCCTGATGGCGGTCGGCGCCATCCCGAACTCCGCGGGCATGGGCCTGGAGGAGGCGGGCGTCAAGCTCACCGAGTCCGGTCACATCTGGACCGACAGGGTGTCCCGCACCACCGCGCCGGGCGTGTACGCCGCCGGTGACGTCACCGGCATCTTCGCCCTCGCCTCCGTCGCCGCCATGCAGGGCCGGATCGCCATGTACCACTTCCTCGGCGACGCGGTGACCCCGCTCAACCTCAAGGCCGTCTCCTCCAACGTCTTCACCGACCCGGAGATCGCCACCGTCGGCTACACCCAGGCCGACGTGGACGCCGGGGTCATCGAGGCCCGCGCGGTCAAGCTGCCGCTGCTGCGCAACCCGCGCGCCAAGATGCAGGGCATCCGGGACGGCTTCGTCAAGATCTTCTGCCGCCCCGGCACCGAGATCGTGGTCGGCGGTGTGGTCGTCGCACCGCGCGCCTCGGAATTGATCCACCCCATCTCGATCGCCGTCGACAACAACCTGACGGTCGAACAGATCGCGAACGCCTTCACCGTGTATCCCTCCCTCTCGGGATCGATCGCCGAGGTGGCCCGGCAATTGCACACACGCAAAGCGACCGGCGAGGGCTGAGACCCGCTCCCGACTCCCCGCTGGTCACAGGGAGTTGCCGCCCGGCGGTGCCCGTGCACCTGGCATAGGCACCAGGAGTAGGCTCCTATACCACTTCCAGCACTCGCGTACGAACAACTTCTGTTATTCGGCGCAAACTGCTGAAAGCAGATGGTCGTTGGGGTTACTGTCAGTTTCGTGTTCGCTGCAGAACGTCGCCAATTGATCCTCGAAATGGTGCGAGCAAACGGAGCCGTGTCGCTCCGGGAGCTGGCCCGCGTCGTCCAGACCTCAGAAGTGACCGTACGGCGGGACGTGCGCGCACTGGAGGCAGAAGGACTCCTCGACCGCCGGCACGGCGGTGCGGTACTGCCGGGCGGATTCACGCGGGAGTCCGGCTTTCCGCAGAAGTCACATCTCGCGACCGCCGAGAAGACGGCCATCGCCGATCTCGCCGCCAGTTTCGTCCAGGAGGGCGAGGCCATCGTGGTCGGGGCCGGTACCACCACCCAGGAGCTGGCCCGCCGGCTCGCCCGGGTGCCGGGACTGACCGTCGTCACCAACTCCCTGCTGGTCGCCCAGGCCCTCGCCCACGCCAATCGGGTCGAGGTCGTGATGACCGGCGGAACCCTCCGCGGCTCCAACTACGCCCTCGTCGGGTCCGGGGCCGAACAGTCCCTCCAGGGCCTGCGGGTGTCCCGCGCCTTCCTCTCCGGCAGCGGGCTGACCGCCGAACGCGGGCTGTCCACGTCCAACATGCTCTCCGCCTCCGTGGACCGGGCCCTGGTGCAGGCCGCCTCCGAGGTCGTGGTCCTCGCCGACCACACCAAGCTCGGCACCGACACCATGTTCCAGACCGTCCCCACGGACATCATCACCCGGCTGGTCACCGACGAGCCCCCGGCCCACGACGACCGTGCGGCCACCGAATTGCAGGCCCTCGCCGACCAGGGCGTCCAGATCGCCGTGGCCGGCACCTCGGGCGGCCCGTCGGGAAACGCGGGGGGTGACTCCGCCCCGGCCCGCCCGGCCCGCCGGGATGTGCGGGACGTCCCCCTGCCCGGCCCCCGCCGGGGCGTCCCCGCCGGCACCTCGCTGCGCGGCCCCGCCACGGTCCTGGGGGAACAGTCCCCGGGGACGGAGCGGGCCCGCGTCGCGGACCTGCGGCGACGCTGAAGGGGGGGGGCGACCCCCCCGCCCCCCCGCCCCCCCCACCCCGCTGGAGACCCGCGGGAGGGCGGTGGATCGCCGGAGGTGGGGGCGGGGGGGGGTGGTGCGCC
>NZ_JBHYUG010000004.1:22885-44910 GCF_042749375.1 Streptomyces sp. NPDC059477
GGGTGGTGGGGTAAGAGCCGGGGGGGCGGGTGGGGGCCCGGTTCGCGGCCGGGGGGCGACGTTGTGGGGGGGGCCCACGGGGCGGCCCCCTCCGCGCACACTCACCGGATGACTCCCGGCGTCAGTCCTTGATCTCGCAGATGGTGGCGCCGGAGGTGAGAGAGGCGCCGACCTCGGCGGACAGGCCCTTGATGGTGCCCGACCGGTGGGCGTTGAGGGGCTGTTCCATCTTCATCGCTTCGAGGACGACCACGAGGTCGCCCTCCTTGACTTCCTGGCCCTCCTCGACGGCCACCTTCACGATGGTGCCCTGCATCGGGGAGGCGAGGGTGTCGCCGGAGGCGACGGGCCCGGACTTACGGGCCGCCCGCCGCTTCGGCTTGGCCCCGGCCGCCAGTCCCGTACGGGCCAGGGACATGCCCAGGGACGCCGGGAGGGACACCTCCAGGCGCTTGCCGCCGACCTCCACGACCACGGTCTCGCGGCCGGTGTCCTCGTCGCCCTCCACGTCCGCGGGGGCGCTGAACGGCTTGATCTCGTTGACGAACTCGGTCTCGATCCAGCGGGTGTGGACCGTGAAGGGCTCCTCGGAGCCGGTCAGCTCGGGGGCGAAGGCGGGATCGGTGACGACCGCGCGGTGGAAGGGGATCGCCGTGGCCATGCCCTCGACCTGGAACTCGGCGAGCGCGCGGGCGGCCCGCTGGAGCGCCTGGGCGCGGGTGGCGCCGGTGACGACCAGCTTGGCGAGCAGGGAGTCCCAGGCGGGGCCGATGACGCTGCCGGACTCCACGCCCGCGTCCAGGCGGACGCCGGGGCCGGTGGGGGCGTCGAAGCGGGTGACCGTGCCCGGTGCGGGCAGGAAGCCGCGGCCGGGGTCCTCGCCGTTGATGCGGAACTCGAAGGAATGGCCGCGCAGCGCCGGGTCGTCGTAGCCGAGGGCCTCGCCGTCGGCGATCCGGAACATCTCCCGGACCAGGTCGATCCCGGCGACCTCCTCGGTCACCGGGTGCTCGACCTGGAGGCGGGTGTTGACCTCCAGGAAGGAGATGGTGCCGTCGGTGCCGACGAGGAACTCGACGGTGCCCGCGCCGACGTAACCGGCCTCCTTCAGGATCGCCTTGGACGCCGCGTACAGCTCGGCGACCTGGGCGTCGGACAGGAACGGCGCCGGGGCTTCCTCGACCAGCTTCTGATGACGGCGCTGGAGGGAGCAGTCACGGGTGGAGACCACCACGACATTGCCGTGGGTGTCGGCCAGGCACTGGGTCTCGACGTGCCGGGGCTTGTCCAGGTAGCGCTCGACGAAGCACTCACCGCGCCCGAAGGCGGCGACGGCCTCGCGGACGGCCGAGTCGTACAGCTCGGGGACCTCTTCGAGGGTGCGGGCGACCTTGAGGCCGCGTCCGCCGCCGCCGAAGGCGGCCTTGATGGCGATGGGCAGGCCGTGCTCCCGGGCGAACGCGACGACCTCGTCCGCGCCGCTCACCGGGTCCGGTGTGCCGGCGACCAGGGGCGCCCCGGCCCGCTGGGCGATATGCCGGGCGGCGACCTTGTCACCGAGGTCGCGGATGGCCTGGGGCGGCGGGCCGATCCAGGTGAGACCGGCGTCGAGGACGGCCTGGGCGAACTCCGCGTTCTCGGACAGGAAGCCGTAGCCCGGGTGGATGGCGTCGGCGCCGGATTCGCGGGCGGCGGCCAGGACCTTGTCGATGTCGAGGTAGCTGGTGGCTGGGGTGTCACCACCCAGGGCGAACGCCTCGTCGGCGGCGCGGACATGGAGCGCGTCCCGGTCCGGGTCCGCGTAGACGGCCACGCTCGCGATCCCTGCGTCCCGGCAGGCCCGGGCCACGCGGACAGCGATTTCGCCACGATTGGCGATGAGCACCTTGCGCACGATTGAGGCTCCCTCCTTGAAACAAGCCGAGTTTAGGGACAGCCGACACGACACTTCGACCCGTCCCCAATGGTGAGCTTGCCCACACGGAGCGTGATACGAGGCTCGCTCCACCCGCGAAAGCCCTTGTCGCACCGTGGTACGCAGGGACCCTCCGTAAAACCCTAGCCCCCCTCTGTGGTCAAGGTCTCTGTCATCACGTGCTGCGGGCCACTCGGTTTCTTTGTGGAATCCCTACTAATGGCCCAATGATTCTTTGCCCTCTGTAGAAGCCTTGTCCCTCGGTTTACCCGTAGGTGGTCTCCGCGCCCCCGAATCGAACGCCGGGGGCGGTGTACGACGTACGGGGGGCGGCGTGGCGGTGTCCCGGTCAGCTCTCCGGCGGTGCCCACAGCTCCGTGATCCCGACGCCCAGTTCGGCCAGCAGCCGGCGGACCAGGGGCAGGCTGATGCCGATCACATTGCCGTGGTCGCCGTCGATGCCGTCGATGAAGGGCGCCGAGCGGCCGTCGAGCGTGAACGCCCCGGCGACATGGAGGGGCTCGCCGGAGGCCACGTACGCCGCGATCTCGTCGTCCGTGGGCTCGCCGAAGCGGACCACCGTGGAGGCGGTGCCGGAGGCGTACCGGCCGCTGACGGTGTCGTAGACGCAGTGGCCGGTCTGGAGCGTGCCGGCCCGGCCGCGCATCGCCTTCCAGCGGGCGGTGGCCTCCTCGGCGTCGGCGGGCTTGCCGAGCGCCTCGCCGTCCAGGTCCAGCACCGAGTCGCAGCCGATCACCAGCGCGCCCTTGGCGTCCGGGCGGGCGGCCACCACGGACGCCTTGGCCTCGGCGAGGGCGAGCGCCAGTTCGGCGGGGGTGGGGGCGGTGACGGCGTCCTCGTCGACGCCGCTGACGATCACCTGCGGCGCGAAACCGGCTTGCCGCAGCAGGCCGAGCCGGGCGGGGGACTGGGAGGCGAGGATCAGGCGGCGGCGGGGGTGGTCGGTCATGCGGTCAGATTACGTCGTCCGCCCGCGGGTCTCCGCGTTCAGCCGAGGCCGATCACGATCATCGCCAGGACCATGGCGAGGGCGATGAGAAGGCTGAGCCGCCGGAGCATCTCCTGGGTTTCGCGGAGTTCCTTCGGCGGCTTGTTCTCGGGATCGGACCACAGCATGCCACTAGCGTGGGGCTGGGCGGGACAGGGCGCCTGAGTATGCGTACTCAAATGGTGCGGGTCTGTTTGTGTGGCTCGCCCGAGGGGGTGGGGGGTGCGGTGGTTCGGCGGGTGCGGGTGTGTCGTGGTTGCTCGCACAGTTCCCCGCGCCCCCGAAAGAGCAGGCCCGATGTCGTTCGCGCCTCTTGAGGGGTGGGGGTCAGGTCGGCCAGTAGGTGCGGGGCCAGGAGGTGGGGCCCGGGTGGGGGACCTGGCGGGTGGCTACCCGGGAGGGGTCGGACCAGGTGTCCCGGGGGGCCGGGAGACGGGGTTGCTGGGACTGGGCCGCTATCGCCCTCGCTCTGACCACCGCCAGGGCGGCGGCCAGTTCCTCCGGGGTGGGGTTGCCCCGTATGACCTTGATCGACATCATGGCGGGCTCCTGGGGCTAGAGGGGGATGTTGCCGTGCTTCTTCGGAGGCAGGGATTCCCGCTTGGTGCGCAGCTGACGCAGACCGCGGACGATATGGGCCCGGGTGTCGGACGGCATGATGACCGCGTCGATGTAGCCGCGCTCGGCCGCGATGTACGGGTTGAGGAGGGCGTCCTCGTACTCCCGCATCAGCCGGGCACGGGCCCCCTCCGGGTCCGCCGCCTCGGCGATCGTGCGGCGGTGCAGGATGTTGACCGCGCCCTGGGCGCCCATCACGGCGATCTGGGCGGTCGGCCAGGCGAGGTTCAGGTCCGCGCCCAGGTGCTTGGAGCCCATGACGTCGTAGGCGCCGCCGAACGCCTTGCGGGTGATCACCGTGATCAGCGGGACCGTCGCCTCGGCGTAGGCGTAGATCAGCTTGGCGCCGCGCCGGATGATGCCGTCGTGCTCCTGGTCGACGCCGGGCAGGAAGCCGGGCACGTCCACGAAGGTGATCACGGGTACGTTGAAGGCGTCGCAGGTGCGGACGAAACGTGCCGCCTTCTCACTCGCCGCGATGTCCAGACAGCCCGCGTACTGCATCGGCTGGTTGGCGACGATGCCCACCGGGCGGCCCTCGACCCGGCCGAAACCGGTGAGGATGTTCGGCGCGAACAGCGCCTGCGTCTCGAAGAACTCGGCGTCGTCCAGGACATGCTCGATGACCGTGTGCATGTCGTACGGCTGGTTCGCGCTGTCCGGCACGATCGTGTCCAGCTCGCGGTCCTCGTCGGTGCGGACGAGGTCCGCCTCCTCCGGGAACGCGGGCGGCTCGCTGAGGTTGTTGGACGGCAGGTACGACAGCAGCTGCTTGACGTACTCGATGGCGTCCTTCTCGTCGCCCGCCATGTGGTGGGCGACGCCGGAGGCGGTGTTGTGGGTGCGGGCGCCGCCCAGCTCCTCGAAGCCGACGTCCTCTCCGGTGACGGTCTTGATGACGTCCGGGCCGGTGATGAACATGTGCGAGGTCTGGTCGACCATCACGGTGAAGTCGGTGATCGCGGGCGAGTACACCGCACCGCCCGCGCACGGGCCCACCACCAGGCTGATCTGCGGGATCACCCCGGAGGCGTGCGTGTTGCGGCGGAAGATCTCGCCGTACGCGCCGAGCGAGGCCACGCCCTCCTGGATCCGGGCGCCACCGGAGTCGTTGATGCCGATGACCGGGCAGCCGGTCTTCAGCGCGAAGTCCATCACCTTGACGATCTTCTGGCCGTAGACCTCGCCGAGGGCGCCGCCGAAGACGGTGAAGTCCTGGGAGAAGACGGCCACCGGCCGCCCGTCGACCGTGCCGTAGCCGGTCACCACACCGTCCCCGTACGGGCGGTTGCTCTCCAGGCCGAAATTGGTCGAACGGTGGCGGGCGAACTCGTCCAGCTCGATGAACGAGTCCTCGTCCAGCAGCAGCCCGATCCGCTCACGGGCCGTCAGTTTTCCCTTGGCGTGCTGCTTCTCGACCGCGCGCTCCGAACCGGCGTGCGTCGCCTCCTGGACGCGGCGCTGGAGATCCGCGAGTTTCCCCGCGGTGGTGTGCGTGTCGATCGCTTGCGGCTCTTCCGGCTCGGACATCGGGATGCGGCTCCCTGCCTGCTCAAAAGGGGGGACGGTTACTCATCCGTAGAGTAGTGCGGGGCCTTCCGATCGGCAGTGCGGCGTTTCCCACACCCGGAGTGCCTTGCGGATCACACCGGGTGCCGTGCGCCTTCTCGCCACCGAGGGTGGGCCCCCGCGCACCGAGGGTGCCTCCCCTTGCCGCGCAGGGCGCGCGTCCCGGCGCCCCCGTCCCCGCGCCCGGGACCGGGCCTAGGGTGGCTGATATGACACCCCGAGACGCCTCCGAACCGCCCGCCGGCCGCTGGTCCGACCTGGACCGGCCGCCCCTCGACGCCACCGCCCTGCGCCGGGCCCTGCTGCGCGAGGGCGGGCTCTGGTCGGAGCTGGAGGTGGTGCAGCGCACCGGGTCCACCAACTCCGACCTGGTCGCCCGCTGGGCGGGCGGCAGCGCGCGGGGCGGCACCGTCCTGGTCGCCGAGGAGCAGACCGCCGCTCGGGGCCGCCTCGACCGGCGGTGGAGCGCCCCGCCCCGCTCGGGCCTGTTCTTCTCGGTCCTGCTGGAGCCCGCCGTCCCGGTCGCCCGCTGGGGCTGGCTCCCGCTGCTGACCGGGGTCGCGGTGGCGACCGGCCTGGCCCGCACGGCCGGTGTCGACACGGCACTCAAGTGGCCCAACGACCTGCTGCTCACGGTCGGCGGCGCGGAGCGCAAGGCCGGCGGCATCCTGCTGGAACGCGCCGGGGAGAGTGCCGTCGTCATCGGCGTCGGCATCAACGTCACCCTGCGGGAGACCGAGCTTCCCGTCCCCACCGCCGGTTCCCTGGCCCTGGCCGGGGCGGTCACCACCGACCGGGACCCGCTGCTCAGGGCCGTGCTGCGGGCCCTCGCGGACTGGTACGGCCGCTGGAGCGCCGCCGACGGCGACCCGCTCGCCAGCGGCCTCCAGGAGACCTACGCGGCGGGCTGCGCCACGCTGGGCCGCGAGGTACGGGCCGAACTGCCCGGGGACCGCTCGATCACCGGCGAGGCGATCGCCATCGACGGTGACGGCAGGCTGGTGATCGCCACGGCGGACGGGGTGCGGGAACCGGTCGGGGCGGGGGACATCGTGCATCTGCGGGCGGTGTGAGGGGAGCGGCGGTCGCGGGAGGCGTGACGGCCGGGGCGGGTGTGGTGGCTGCCGGGCGCGTGGTCGCCGCGACGTGGTGTGACCCTTGTGATGGTATGAACGGGCATTTTCCGCGACGGTCCGGACAGAGAGGTCGACGCCGACGTCCGGTGTCAAAGCGGGACCGGCACCATGGCGGCACGTCCCAGCACATCTCTCAACGGAGTGACCTGGCCCACAGCTACCGTAAAGTTGAGGCCGGTCGATCCTGACCGCGGCAGATCGGAAGGGCAGCAGGCGTGACCGTCGACGACACGGGCTCCGGCAGGGGTGACCCAGCGCCCGACGGCACCGACCCGGGCGACGACCCCCTGGCGCTCCGGCTGGAGCAGCTCATCCTGGGCGCCGAGCGGCGCTACACCCCCTTTCAGGCGGCCCGCAGCGCCGGTGTCTCCATGGAACTGGCGTCCCGGTTCTGGCGGGCCATGGGCTTCGCCGACATAGGCCAGGCCAAGGCGCTGACCGAGGCCGACGTCCTCGCGCTGCGCCGCCTCGCCGGTCTGGTGGAAGCGGGCCTGCTCAGCGAGGCGATGGCGGTGCAGGTGGCCCGGTCCACCGGGCAGACCAGCGCCCGGCTGGCCGAATGGCAGATCGACTCCTTCCTGGAGGGGCTGACCGAGCCGCCCGAGCCCGGCATGACCCGCACCGAGGTCACGTACCCGCTGATCGAGCTGCTGCTGCCGGAGCTGGAGGAGTTCCTGGTCTACGTCTGGCGGCGCCAGCTCGCCGCGGCGACGGGCCGGGTGGTGCAGGCGGCGGACGACCAGGAGATGGTCGACCGCAGGCTCGCCGTGGGCTTCGCCGACCTGGTCGGCTTCACCCGCCTCACCCGCCGTCTGGAGGAGGAGGAACTCGGCGAACTCGTAGAGGCGTTCGAGACCACCGCCGCCGACCTGGTGGCCGCGCGCGGCGGCCGGCTCATCAAGACCCTGGGCGACGAGGTGCTGTACGCGGCCGATGACGCGGGCGTGGCCGCCGAGATCGCGCTGCGCCTGATCGAGACCATGTCCGGCGACGCCACCATGCCCGAGCTGCGGGTCGGCATCGCCTTCGGCACGGTGACGACCCGGATGGGCGATGTCTTCGGGACCACCGTGAACCTCGCCTCCCGGCTGACCTCCATAGCTCCCCGTGACGCCGTCCTCGTCGACAGCGCCTTCGCCGAGGAACTGGTCCGCACCGGCGAGGCCCCCGCCTCTGAGGCCGAGGCCGCCGAACGGGCGGTCGCGGCGGAGAAGCAGGGCGAGGAGCCCCCCATGTACCGCTTCGCCCTCCAGCCGATGTGGCAGCGCCCGGTCCGTGGCATGGGCGTCGTGGAACCCTGGCTCCTGACCCGACGGGACGGCACCCGCGCGTAGCCGCGTGCCTCGGCCGCCGGGGATCCCGCCCCGGCGGAGGGCGATGTTCGGGATGCACAGTGCCGGGCCTTCTGGGCGGGTGGTCGTCGGGCGTGGTCGCGGTGGCATTGGTTGTGTGCTGGTGGTCCGGTGGGGAGGGGCCGGATGTCTGAGCCGTCTGGGCAGAGGCCGATGTTCGGGATGCGGAGTCCGGGGTTCTGCCGGACCGGTGGTCGTGGGGCTTGGCCGCGGCGGTGTCGGCTGTGTGTTGCCGGCCCGGTGGGATGTCGGGGCCGGGTGCCTCAGCCGCCGAGGATTCCGCCCAGGCAGAGGCCGATGAGTGGGATGCACAGTCCCGGGTCCTGCTGGGTGGGTGGTTCCGGGGACGGCTGTGGTGGCGGTGTGGTCGTGTGGTTCGGGGGCGAGGTGGTGGTGGGGGGCGTCGGCTGAGGGCGCGGGAGCGTCGGGGGCTGCTTCGTCGCGCCGGGCGACGGTGGGGGGACGGACGCGGTGGCGCCCCTGGTGGTTGCCGGTGGGGTCTCTGCGTCGGCGGGGGGTGCGTCGCTGTCGGTGGCGTCCGGGAGTGGTGTGCCGGCGAGGCCCTCCATGGCGGAGGTTGCCGACCGGCCGGGCTCGGGGGTGGCGCTGCCGGGGAGGGTCGAGGCGGCGTGCGTGGAACGGTCGGCAACGGCCGGGGGGTGCTCGGGCCCGGTGCCCGGCTCCGCCCGGGCCGCCCGTGGTCCGGCGGTCACCGAATCCGTGCCGGGCGGTACGAGGCTCAGCGCGCCGAACGCGAGAGCGAGCCCGGCGACGGCGAGCAGGGCCTTGCGGGGGCGGGGCCTGCGATGCCGTCCGCTGGCCAGCAGGGGCAGGCGGCGGCGGGGCGGGCCGGTGCTGATGCTGGTGCTGGAACCGGCACTCGCGCGCGCACGCGTGTTCGCACTCGGGTGCGCGCGGTCGTCCGTCGTCCTGTGGGTCATGGGTCCCCTCCCCGATGTGTGCCGCGAGACCCCCCGGTCCGCCGTGGCCGTGCGCACGTTATGCGCTCGTGTGGGTGAAGGGGTTGGGGTTGGGCGGGATGTCACTCGAACGGGGTGCCGGAGCGTCGGGCGGGAACCGAACGGGTCTTTTGTCCGTGCGGCCGGGCTGCGATGATCGGGTGACTGTTGTTAACCCACGTTAACCGGGAGGGTGTCATGGGCGGCGAGGAGCGGTTCGGGGAGTTCGTGCTGGTACGGCGGCACGAGGACGGGCGGGTCGCGGAGCTGGTGCTGGACCGGCCCAAGGCCATGAACGCCATCTCGACCGGGATGGCCCGGTCCATCACCGGGGCGTGCGCGGCGCTGGCGGCGGACCGGGACGTACGGGTGGTGGTGCTGACCTCGACCCATGAGCGGGCGTTCTGTGTCGGCGCGGACCTGAAGGAACGGAACTCCTTCAGTGACGCCGAACTGGTGCGGCAGCGGCCGGTGGCGCGCGCGGGATACACCGGGGTGCTGGAACTGCCGATGCCGACGGTGGCGGCGGTGCACGGGTTCGCCCTCGGGGGTGGCTATGAGCTGGCGCTGTCGTGCGACGTGATCGTGGCGGACGGTACGGCGGTGGTGGGGCTGCCGGAGGTGTCGGTCGGGGTGATTCCGGGGGGTGGCGGGACGCAGTTGCTGCCCCGGCGGGTGGGGGCGGCGCGGGCCGCCGAGCTGATCTTCACCGGGCGGCGGGTGGAGGCGGCGGCGGCTCGGGAGCTGGGGCTGGTGGACGTACTCGTGGAGGACGGGCGGGACCGGGAGGAGGCGCTGGGGCTGGCGTCCCGGATCGCCGCGAACTCGCCCGTGGGGTTGCGGGCGGCGAAGCGGGCGCTGCGGGTGGGGCACGGGCTGGATCTGCGGGCGGGGCTGGAGGTGGAGGACGCGGCCTGGCGGTCGGTGGCGTTCTCCGGGGACCGGGCGGAGGGGGTGGCGGCGTTCACGGAGAAGCGGGTGCCGGTGTGGCCGGGGGAGTGAGGGTGCGACGCGTCTGGGCCGGCGTGGGGGCGTGACACTTGCCGCGTTGGTGGGGTGCCTCCCCCAGGGGGGACCCCCGGCCCACCCGTGCCGCCCCGCGGCACGATTGCCCGCAGCTAGGCGGGAACGCCCTCACCCCGCCCCATAACCCTCTGTACACACTCAACCTCCCCATTCCCCCCTTTCCTCCCTAACCTGGACGAATGGCAGAGGACACGCGGCTGGCCGCAGTCGTAGCCCTGGCTCAGGGAATGGCGGCGGCGGGGACGCCAGGGGAGTCATGGCGCGCCGCCGCCCTGGGGGCGTGCCACGCGCTGGACGGAAATTTCGCCGCCCTGTCGACCTGGGAGCGCGAGCGCGGACGCCTCCGGGTCCTGGTCAACGTCGGAGACCTCGCCGTCGACGAGGAGGAGTTCCCGGACGACGAGGCGTACCCGGTGCACCAGTTCCCGGAGATCACCGAGTTCCTGCACGAGCGCTGGGCCGGCGGCGGCGGCCCCAACGCCTGGGTGGAGACGGCCGACGGCCCCTGGGCCGGCCGCCCCGGCTATCTCCATCAGCGCGTCGCCGCGCTCAGGCGCCGCGGCCGGGGCTGCTGCGTCGTCGCGCCGGTCGTGCTGCACGGCCGCGCCTGGGGCGAGCTGTACGTCGCCCGCCCCACCGGCGCCCCGGTGTTCGCGCGGGCGGACGCCGAGTTCGCCACCGTCCTCGCCTCCGTCGTGGCCGCCGGCATCGCCCAGACCGAGCGGCTGGAGGAGGCCCGGCGGCTGGCCTTCACCGACGCCCTCACCGGCCTCGCCAACCGCCGCCTGGTCGACAGCAGGCTGGACGAGGCCGTGGACCGGCACCGCCGGGACGGCGCGGTCGTCAGCCTCGTCGTCTGCGACCTCAACGGGCTCAAGCGCGTCAACGACACCCACGGGCACGCCGTCGGCGACCGCCTGCTGGAACGCTTCGGCACCGTCCTCTCGCTGTGCGGCGCGATGCTCCCCGGCGCCCTCGTCGCGCGCCTCGGCGGGGACGAGTTCTGTCTGCTGGCGGTCGGCCCCCCGGCCGACGACGTGGTGAAGGTCGCCGGAGAGCTGTGCCGCCGGGCCGCCGAACTGGACCTGGGCGAGGGCGTGGCCTGCGGGGTCGCCTCCACGCAGGACGCCATCGGCCCGGTCCGCTCCGCCCGGCGCCTGTTCCGGCTCGCGGACGCCGCCCAGTACCGGGCCAAGGCCGAACGGGCGGCGAAGCCGGTGGTCGCGGGGCGCGCGGGCCCGGACGACCCCGTCGTACGCCTCGCCGACGAGCCCTCGAAACGGCCCACCGCCGAACGCCGCCGCTT
The DNA here is from genome assembly GCF_042749375.1 of Streptomyces sp. NPDC059477. Lineage (NCBI taxonomy): Bacteria > Bacillati > Actinomycetota > Actinomycetes > Kitasatosporales > Streptomycetaceae > Streptomyces > Streptomyces sp. NPDC059477. Next base: position 33,776 of record NZ_JBHYUG010000004.1, read on the forward strand.
CCGGGGCCGGCACGAGCCGCCGCGGTGAGACGGCAGGGCGGCAAAGCGGTAAGGGGTGAACCCGGCCCCCACTGGTGACATCTTCGAATTCACTGCGTACGCTCCTGAATATGGATATGCACACTGTGGTGGTGGGGACGACGGGTACGACCGCGTCCGACGTGCTCGCCGTGGCGCGCGGCGGCGCCCGGATCACGCTCTCCGACGAGGCCGTCGCCGCGCTGCGGGCGGCCCGCGAGATCGTGGACACGCTGGCGGCCAAGCCCGATCCCGTCTACGGGGTCTCCACCGGGTTCGGCGCCCTGGCCACCCGGCACATCGGCCAGGACCTGCGCACCCGGCTACAGCGCAACATCGTCCGCTCGCACGCCGCGGGCATGGGACCGAGGGTGGAGCGGGACGTCGTACGGGCGCTGATGTTCCTGCGGCTCAAGACCCTCTGCTCGGGACACACCGGCGTGCGCCCCGAGGTCGCGCAGGCCATGGCCGACCTGCTCAACGCCGGGATCACCCCGGTCGTCCACGAGTACGGCTCGCTCGGCTGCTCCGGCGACCTCGCCCCGCTCTCGCACTGCGCCCTGGCCCTGATGGGGGAGGGGGACGCCGAGGGCCCGGACGGGACCGTGGCACCGGCCGCCGAACTCCTCGCCGCGCACGCCCTCGCCCCCGTCGAGCTGCGCGAGAAGGAGGGCCTGGCCCTGCTCAACGGCACCGACGGCATGCTCGGCATGCTGCTGATGGCGCTCGCCGACCTCGACCGTCTCTACATCAGCGCCGACATCACCGCCGCCCTGTCCCTGGAGGCGCTGCTCGGCACCGACAAGGTGCTCGCGCCCGAGCTGCACGCGATCCGCCCGCACCCCGGCCAGGGCGCCAGCGCCGCCAACATGCTGGCCGTACTGAAGGGGTCGGGCCTGACCGGGCATCACCAGGACGACGCGCCCCGCGTCCAGGACGCCTACTCGGTGCGCTGCGCCCCGCAGGTCGCCGGCGCCGGACGGGACACGATCGCGCACGCCCGGCTGGTCGCCGACCGCGAGCTGGCCTCCGCCGTCGACAATCCCGTGGTCCTGCCTGGGGGCACCTCCCAGGCTTTCGGCACTGGGGGAGGTCGCGTGGAGTCCAACGGGAACTTCCACGGCGCCCCGGTCGGCTATGTCCTCGACTTCCTCGCCATCGCCGTCGCCGACCTCGCCTCCATCGCCGAGCGCCGCACCGACCGGCTGCTGGACAAGAACCGCAGCCACGGGCTGCCGCCCTTCCTCGCCGACGACCCGGGCGTGGACTCCGGGCTGATGATCGCCCAGTACACGCAGGCCGCGCTGGTCAGCGAGCTGAAGCGGCTGGCCGTACCGGCGTCGGCGGACTCCATCCCGTCCTCCGCGATGCAGGAGGACCATGTCTCCATGGGCTGGTCGGCCGCCCGCAAGCTGCGCACGGCCATCGACAACCTCACCCGCGTCCTCGCCGTCGAGCTGTACGCCGCCACCCGGGCCGTCGAGTTGCGCGCGGGCCTGACGCCCGCTCCGGCGACCCGGGCGGTCCTCGCCGCCGTACGCGCCGCCGGGGTCCAGGGTCCCGGCCCGGACCGTTTCCTCGCCCCCGACCTCGCGGCGGCCGACGCCTTCGTACGGGACGGGCGGTTGGTCGCGGCGGCGGAGACGGTCACCGGACCGCTCCGGTAGGCGGCGCGGGGCCCTGCCGTGGGGGGCAGGGCCACTCGCCGAGATCCGGTTACTGGGCGGTCACTTCAGCTTGGCGATCTGCGCCTCGATCAGGGCGGCCGGGATGTCGGTGGCCTTGCCCGTGCCGATCGACCCGAAGTCGATCGTGTAGAACGTGGCGATCGTGCCGCCCTTGCGCACGACCTCGGTGTTGAAGGCGGCCGTGCCCTGGCCGTCCATGTCGATCTTCATGGTGAACGCCGCCGACTCGTCGCCCTGGCCGGTGCCCTCGTAGGCGCTGACCTCGGTGATCTGCGACGTGTCGCCCTCGCCGGTCATGGCGAAGCCGTCGGCGCACGCCGCCACACCGTCGTTCACGGCCTTCATGGCCTGCTCGGCGCCGTCACCCTCGTAGGAGGACAGGCCCACGAAGGTCATGTCCATCTCCATGAGCATGTCGACGCCCTCTTCGGTGAGCGGTCCGGTCGGGGAGGCGCCGCCCGTGGGGTCCTCGCCCACGAGGTTGTTGGCGCCCGCGTCCGTCTCGCCGGGCGGAAGGGCCGAGGTCGACCACACCAGGGGGTTGCACTCGGCCTTGTCGGCCGACACATCGGCCTTGGAGTCCGGAATGGAGTCGTCGCCCGGATCGACCCGGAAGCCCTTCAGCTCGCCCTCCGCGAGCAGCAGCTTCTCCAGCTCCGTGGCGCTCAGCGCCTTGGCCGGGGCGGCGGCGGAGGAACCGGGGTCCCCGGATCCCGCGGAGCCCGCAGAGCCCTCGGAGTCCGCGGAGCCTTCGTCCGAACAGCCTGTGAGGAGGGCCAGCGACAGTGCGCCCACGGCGGCCGTGGCGCTCAGCCGCGCCCTCGATGATCTCTTCATGAGCGGACTATGAACAATTGGTCAAGGGACCGTCAAATCCGATTGTTTGACGGTCAGACCATTTGGGCGATTCAGGACCCCAGTCGATCCCGCCGCACCGAGTACACGACGAACCCGGCGCCGAGCGTCAGGCACAGCGTGCCGCCGGCGACGTACGGCGTGCTGTCGAAGCTTCCGGTGCTGGCCAGTTCGGGGGCGCCGCCGGACGGGTCGGCGCCGGTGCCGACGGCGGTGTCGGAGGTGATCGTGGCGATCCTGGCCTGGGTGGTCGGGGTCGCCGAGGGCGCGGGGTCTCTCGCTGGATCGTCGCCCGTCGCGTTCGCGGAGGGGACGAACCACAGGGCCCCCAGCAGGGCTCCCGCGGCGGTGGCGGTCAGCAGCGGACGGCGGGCGGATGACACGGAATATCGATCCCCTTGTAGCGCTGGCGAATTGGCCGTGTGGGGCGATGTTAGTGAAAGGTGCGGGTCACGGGAAAGTCACGGGAGCGCCTGGCCTTACGCTCCGACCATGAGCACACCAGAGACATCACGTTTTGTACGGCTTCGGGTGGACCTCGTGCTGGAGGTCGAGGACCCGGGCGCGGTGACCGGCGCCGCGCTGGCCCGGGTCGCGGGCGACCGGGAGCTGCCGGAGGCGGAGCGGGCGCACGCCGAGGCCACTGTGAGCGAGGACACAGCCGAGGCCCTCGCCTATCTCGTGGACCCGTTCGACCTGGTGGGCGAGGTGCCCGGGGTCGAACTGCACCAGGCGTCCTGGAGCAGCGAGCAGATCGACTACGACCCGGACTCCCCGGACTGGGAGGGCGACGAGGACGATGCCGAGTACGGGGTAGGCGAGGACGACTACGAGACGGGCGACGACCGCGAAGAGCGCGGGGACGGTGACCATCCGGACGGGAGCGGCGGCGCGGCGCCGGTCCGGGCGGGTGCTCACGGCTGAAGCGGACCTCACTCGAACCCCGCGGGAAATCCCGCGGAATTCATGGCCCCGGGCGGAACCACCGCCCGGGGTTTCGTCGTCTCAGCGAGCGCACGGGCCGGTCTGCGCCACCCGCGTCCTGCGGACGTGGTGTGCCCCACACATCAGAGGCATGTGGAACGGGACCAACCGGTCGTAGCGTTGGAAGGTCTTGACGGGGACTCTCGGGGTTCTGGGGAATCGGCAACGATGGAGAAGCGTGTGATGACGAACAGCAAGCGGCGCAGGGGCCTCACGGTCGCGTCCGCTCTGCTCGGCGGTGTGCTGGTGCTCTCTGCGTGTTCGGGTGGCGGCGATGACAGTGCCGCCGCCAGTGAGGGGGGCGGGGACAGCTCACAGGCCAAGGTCGACGAGGCGGCGGCACAGAAGACCTCCGAGGCCCAGATCAAGATCACACCCAAGGACGGCTCGGCGAACGCCTCCATCAACAATTCCGCGGCGGTCACGGTCACCAAAGGCACCCTCACCACGGTGACGATGACGACCACCGAGGGTACGGCGGTCGCGGGCGAGATATCCGCCGACAAGACGAGCTGGGCGCCCACCGCCCAGCTGGAGCGCTCCACCTCCTACAAGGTCCAGGTCACCGCCGCGGACTCCGAGGGCCGCGCGGCCCATGAGAACGCCTCCTTCACCACGGTCTCCCCGGACAACAGCTTCATCGGCTCGTTCACGCCGGAGGACGGCTCCACGGTCGGGGTCGGGATGCCGGTCTCGATCAACTTCGACAAGGCGATCACCAACCAGGCCGAGGTCCAGCAGGGCATCACGGTCTCCAGCAGCAGCGGCCAGGAGGTCGTCTGCCACTGGTTCAACGCCAACCGCATGGACTGCCGGCCGGACCAGTACTGGCAGGAGGGCTCCACCGTCACGCTGGATCTGGCGCTCGACGGTGTCGAGGGTGCCGCCGGGGTCTACGGCGTCCAGCAGAAGACGGTGACCTTCACCATCGGCCGCAACCAGGTGACCACCGTCGACGCCCAGACCAAGCAGATGAAGGTCACGCAGGACGGCAAGACGATCAAGACCATCCCGATCTCCGCCGGCGCCCCCGAGACCAAGACCTACGAAGGCCAGATGGTGATCTCCGAGAAGTTCAAGGAGACCCGGATGAACGGCGCGACGGTCGGCTTCACCGACGACGACGGCAAGGGCGAGTACGACATCAAGGACGTCCCGCACGCCATGCGTCTGTCGACCTCCGGCACCTTCATCCACGGCAACTACTGGGGCGACAAGTCGATCTTCGGCAGCGTCAACACCAGCCACGGCTGTGTCGGTCTGTCGGACACCAAGGGCGCCGACGACCCGGGCACGGCCGGCGCCTGGTTCTACGACAACTCGATCATCGGTGACGTCGTGATCGTCCAGAACACCGGGGACACCACCATCGCCCCGGACAACGGCCTGAACGGCTGGAACATGGACTGGACGCAGTGGAAGGAGGGTTCGGCCATCTGACGCCGGACCAGCCCGACACCTCTGCGAATGCCGCTCCCCACCGGGGGGCGGCATTCACGTGTTTGGGCCGCTATGCGACCAGGCTTTGCGTGCGCCGTACGGGCTTCTCATGTTCCTCTTATCCCGGCCTTATTCCGTCATCACGTCCCCTCCCTACCTTTCGGCGCATGTTCTTCACCTATCTGAGGCGCGAGCTGCGCCGCCGCAGGAAGGCGGCCCTTGTCGTCGCCTCCGGACTGGCGCTGGGTATCGCGCTGGTCATCGTGGTCAACTCCGTGTCGTCCGGCATGGGGCAGGCCCAGGACAAGGTGCTCGAATCCCTCTACGGGCTCGGCACCGACATGACGGTCACCAAGGCCGCCGAACCGCCCAGCGAGGACGCCGCCGGTGGTGGTGGCGGCGGTGGTCAGCGTTTCCAGTTCGACGCACAGGAGGACGGCTCCGGCGAGGAGCAGAGCAGTGACCGCGTGATGGTGCAGGGCTTCCAGACCCTGGCCAGCTCGACCGTGGACGAGGTCGGCAAGCAGAAGGGGGTCTCCGACGCGGTCGGCGGCCTCAGCCTTCAGGTCATGAAGGTCAACGGGGAGTTCACCCAGGGCCAGGTCGAGGAGGGCACCGAGCCGGCCGCTCCCGGCGGCGGCGGTGGCGGCGGGGGCGGTGGCGGCGGCCGGGTGCAGGGCGGCGGCGCCGAGTTCGACGTCAACAGCTACTCCGTCTACGGCACCGATGTCGCCCGGCTCGACCTGGGCCCGCTGACCACCTCGAAGATCACCAGCGGCCGTACCTTCGAGGCCACCGAGACCGACGCCAAGGTGGTCGTCGCCGACTCCGCGTACGCCCAGGAGAACGACCTCAAGGTCGGCTCGGACGTCACCATCAAGGGCGTCACGTACGAGGTGGTCGGCGTCGCCACCGCCGACAGCGGGGACTCCACCGCCGACCTCTATGTCCCGCTGAAGCAGGCGCAGACGCTGAGCGACTCCGCGGACAAGGTCACCACGATCTATGTCAAGGCGACCGACTCCCAGCAGATCTCCACGGTGAAGTCCGAGATCCAGAACAACATCGCGGACACCACGGTGACGACCTCCGCGGATCTGGCGGACACGGTGTCCGGGTCGCTGTCCACGGCGGCCGACCTGGCGACCAGTGTCGGCAAGTGGCTGTCCATCGCGGTGCTGATCGCCGCCTTCCTGGTGGCGGGGCTGCTGACCTCGTCCGCGGTGTCGCGCCGGGTCCGTGAGTTCGGCACCCTCAAGGCGCTGGGCTGGAAGTCGGGGCGGGTGACCCGGCAGGTCATCGGCGAGGCCATGGTCAACGGGCTGGTCGGCGGTGTGCTCGGGATCGCGATCGGGCTGGCCGGCGCCTATGTGGTGACCGCGATCAGCCCGACGCTCCAGGCGGAGATGGGCAGCGCCGCCGCCGGCGCGGCCAGTGGGCCGGGCGGTGGCGGCGGCGGTGGCGGCCGGATGATGATGGGCAGTCAGCAGGCCTCCCAGACCCTCGATGTGGCCCTGACGGCCCCGGTGTCCGTGACGACCATCGTCCTCGCCGTGGGCCTCGCGGTGGCCGGCGGCCTGATCGCGGGCGCCTTCGGCGGCTGGCGAGCCTCCCGCCTGCGCCCGGCGGACGCCTTGCGCCGCGTCGAGTAGCCAACGCCTGTCGGTGGCCGGTGGCCGGTGGCCGGTGGCCGGTGGCCGGTTCGACGGGGCCCGGGCGACCGCGCCTTGGCCTCCGGCCGCACCCGGGCACCCGGCACCGGCTTCCGGCCACGTGGCCCCCGCCACCCGCCACCCGCACCACCCCCCTCACCACCCCAGGAGCCACCGCACATGTACGAACTAAGGGCAGTGACCAAGCGCTACAAGCGTGGCAAGGAGTCTGTGGACGCCCTCGCCGGGATCGATCTCACCATTGCCGACGGGGACCGGCTCGTGATCCAGGGACCCACCGGTGGTGGCAAGTCCACCCTGTTGCAGATGCTCGGGGGGCTGGACCGGCCCACCTCCGGGGAGATCGTGCTGGACGGGACCGATCTCGCCCGGCTTCCCGAGGCCCGGCTGACCAAGGTCCGCAGCGAGAGCATCGGGTTCGTCTTCCAGAGCTTCAACCTCATCCCGACGCTCAGCGCCCAGGAGAACGTCGAGACCGCGCTGGTCCCGCTCGGCATCAAGTCCAAGGACCGCGCCGAACGCGCCGCCGAGGCCCTGAAGTCCGTCGGGCTCGGCGAGCGGCTCGGGCATCTCCCCGGCGAGATGTCCGGGGGCCAGCAGCAGCGCGTCGCGATCGCCCGCGCCCTGGTCAAGAACCCCAAGGTGCTGCTGGCCGACGAACCGACCGGCAACCTCGACGAGTCGATGCGCGACGAGATCATGGACGTACTGGAGACCATGTGGAAGGAGCATGGGCTGACCTTCATCATGGTCACCCACGACTCGGCGATCGCCCGTAAGGCCCCGCGGCTCGCCACCATCCGCAAGGGCAAGATCAGCGTCCGGGAGAACAACGGCTCCTGACATACAGGGGCAACACGGGTTCTTCACAGGCGACTTAAAGCAAAGTCGTGACAGAGGCACCTATTGAGGTACGTGATCACCCCCCGGCATACTGCGTCACCCGGGGGGTGTACGCGCACATGTACGAGACCACCCCCGGCCGGGTGAACACCCAAGGGCACCCGGTACCTCAGCTCCAGGGGGAGTTTTGCGCAGACAAATGAAAAGTGCGGGCGCGGCGACCGTCGCCGCAGCCGCAGCCGTGGTTCTCGCGGCGGGCCTGACCAGCCCGGCGTCCGCGAACAACGAAACGGGCGCGGACAGTGCCGGGGCCTCCGGCGCGGCATCCGCACTCGCGGGCAAGCAGCGGATCACGCTGATCACCGGCGACCGGGTGACCGTGGACGCGAAGGGCCGGGTCATCGGCCTGGAACCCGCCAAGGGCCGTGAGCACATACCCGTCCAGATCCGCCAGGCGGACGGACACACCCTCGTGATACCCGCCGACGCGGCCCGGCTGGTCGCCGCCGGCAAGCTCGACCAGCGCCTGTTCGACGTGACCGAGCTGAACACCTCCGCGTCCCGCAAGGCGCAGAAGAACGGCCTGAAGGTCATCGTCGGCTACCAGGGCGCCGCCGCCGCGACCAAGGACGACGTACGCGACGCGGGCACCCTGCGCCGCAGCCTGAAGTCCCTGAACGCGGACGCCGTGCAGACGCCGAAGGACGACACCGCCGAGCTGTGGGCCGCGGTCACCAACGGCGACAGCGCCGCCTCCGGCATCGCCACCGTCTGGCTCGACGGCGTCCGCGAGGTCGCCCTCGACAAGTCCGTCCCGCAGATCGGCGCCCCCAAGGCGTGGACCGAGGGCTACGACGGCACCGGCGTCAAGATCGCCGTCCTGGACACCGGCGTCGACACCACCCACAAGGACCTCAAGGGCCAGGTCGTCGCGTCGAAGAACTTCACCGGTGCCCCCGACGCCACCGACAAGTACGGTCACGGCACGCATGTCGCGTCCATCGCGGCCGGTACCGGCGCCGAGTCCGGCGGTAAGTTCAAGGGCGTCGCGCCCGGCGCGCAGATCCTCAACGGCAAGGTCCTCGACGACAACGGCTTCGGCGACGACTCGGGCATCCTGGCCGGCATGGAGTGGGCGGCCGAGCAGGGCGCCGACGTCGTCAACCTCAGCCTCGGCGGCGGTGACACCCCGGAGATCGACCCGCTGGAGGCGGCGGTCAACAAGCTGTCCGCCGAGAAGAACATCGTGTTCGCCATCGCGGCGGGCAACGAGGGCCCGCAGAGCGTCGGTTCGCCCGGCAGCGCGGACGCCGCCCTCACCGTCGGCGCCGTCGACGACCAGGACAAGCTGGCCGACTTCTCCTCCACCGGCCCGCGCGTCGGTGACGGGGCGATCAAGCCGGACGTCACCGCGCCCGGCGTGGCCATCACCGCCGCGTCCGCAGATGGCAGCCTCATCGCCCAGGAGGTCGGCGAGAACCCGGCCGGCTATGTGACGATCGACGGTACGTCGATGGCGACCCCGCATGTCGCCGGTGCCGCCGCGATCCTCAGGCAGCAGCACCAGGACTGGACGTCCGCTCAGATCAAGGGCGCGCTGACCGGCTCCACCAAGGGCGGCAACTACACGGCCTTCCAGCAGGGCTCGGGCCGTATCCAGGTGGACAAGGCGATCGCGCAGACGGTGATCGCCGACCCGGTCTCGGTCGGCTTCGGCACCCAGCAGTGGCCGCACACCGACGACACCCCGGTCACCAAGCAGGTCACCTACCGCAACCTCGGCGGCCAGGACGTCACGCTCAACCTGTCCGCCACCGCCGTCAACCCCAAGGGCCAGGCGGCCCCCGCCGGGTTCTTCACCCTCGGCGCGAACCAGGTCACCGTCCCCAAGGGCGGCACCGCCTCCGTCGACCTCACCGTCAACACCAGGCTCGGCGGCACGGTCGACGGCGCCTACTCGGCGTTCGTCACCGCGACCGGCGGCGGGCAGAGCGTCCGTACGGCCGCGGCCGTGACGCGCGAGGTGGAGTCGTACGACCTCACCGTCCGCCACCTCGACCGGGCCGGCAAGGCGACGAAGAACTACAACACCAGCCTGTTGGGCCTGACCGGCCTCGGCAAGGGCTCCTACACGTCGGTCTACGACGCCGACGGCACCGCCAAGGTCCGGGTCCCCAAGGGCACCTACGCGCTCGACGCCGCCCTGTACGCCGACCCGGAGGACCTGAGCAAGGGCGCCGACTGGCTGGCCCAGCCCAAGCTGAGCGTCACCAAGAACACCACGGTCACCGTCGACGCCCGCAAGGCCAAGCCGGTCGACATCACCGTCCCCGACGCGGGCGCCACGTCCGAGTTCGCCGCACCGCAGTACACGCTCCAGGTCGGTGACTCCGCGTACGGCTTCGGCTGGTGGCTGAACTCGTACACCAACTTCCGCACCGCGCACCTCGGCCCGCAGATCACCGACGGGTCGCTGTCGCAGCAGTGGGACGGCCACTGGGTCAAGGGCACCGGCACACAGTGGTCCGTCACCGCCGGTTCGGTCGTCAAGCAGGTGGCCACCGGCTACACCAAGCACTACAAGGCCGCCGACCTGGCCACCGTCAAGGTGAGCGCGGGCGCGCCGTCGACCGGCAAGACCGGCACCGTCACCGCCGTCGGCTGGCTGCCCGGCCTGGGCGCCTCCGCGATCTCGGTCCCGCAGAAGCTGCCCGCGGGCCGCACGCTGTATCTGTCCACGCAGGGCGGTGTGCTCTGGGACATCGACTTCGAGCAGTACGGCGCCCCCGACGTGAACGGCTTCCCGGCCCTGGAGGCGGCCTACGGCGTCGCGAGCGAGGAAGCCTTCAAGGGCGGCAAGAGCTACAGCAAGACCGTCAACCGGGCCGTCTTCGGGCCCACCCTGACGAACGGCTTCGGCCTGTACCGGGACGTCAATGAGATCGGCGGCCAGATCCCGCTGTTCGCCGACTCCAAGCGCAACCCGGGTATCTCCCAGCTGACCTCGGCGGCCACCACCCTGTACCGCAACGGCACCAAGGTCGGCTCCCACACCGACCCGCTGCTGGGCGAAGAGGTCTTCAAGGTCCCGGCCGGTGACGCCGAGTACCGGCTGACGACCTCGGTCAAGCGCAGCGTCAAGGTCGCCGCCGCGTCCACCCGGATCGACGCCAGCTGGACCTTCCGGTCCAAGAAGACGTCGGGCGCGGTCACGCTCCCGGCCTCCACGGTCCGCTTCCAGGCGCCGACCGGCGCCGACAGCAAGGTCACGGCGGGCAGCACGCTGTCCGTGCCGGTGGCCGTCGAGGGCGCCGCCAAGGGCAGCAACCTCAAGTCGCTGTCGGTGTACGTCTCGTACGACTACGGGCAGACCTGGAAGAAGCTGACCGTTGCCAACGGCAAGGTCTCCGTGAAGAGCCCCGCCAAGGGCAAGGCGGTCTCCTTCCACGCCAAGATCACCGACAAGCAGAACAACAAGTCGACGATCTCCATCTACAACGCGTACTACGCCAAGTAGAGGCGACCGACCTTCCGCGGGCCCCGGGGTGTTGGGTAGCCGCGGGGGGGGGGGGGGGTTTAAGGGGTGGACGAAAGCCCCCCGGGTGGGGGGCGCGCCCCCCCTGGCGCGCACGGG
>NZ_JBHYUG010000004.1:44920-161213 GCF_042749375.1 Streptomyces sp. NPDC059477
TGTACTCCCGTACGGACATGGCCACCGCACACGCCCCGGCCGACCCCCCGGCCCCGGGCGCGCCCCCCCCGCCCCGCGCGGGGGGGGGTCCCCCCCCCGCCGCCCCCGGTGGGGGTTGTACAGGGTGCTCAGACAGCCGCCCTGGTGGCGTCCGCGCCCCAGCTGGCCAGCAGGCGCAGGGCCTCCGCCGACGCGGTACCGGGCTCGGCGTGATACGTGCTCAGGCACTGCTCGCCGTCCCCGGCCGGGTGGAACGACTCGTAGCGCAGCTCCAGCTCGCCCACCAGCGGATGACGCAGCAGCTTGATCCCGTGGGTCTTCTCCCGCACGTCATGGGGGGCCCACAGCCGCCGGAAGTCCTCGCTCTTCACCGACAGCTCGCCCACCAGCGCCGACAGCCGCTGATCGTCGGGATAGCAGCCCGCGTCCATCCGCAGCAGACAGACGATGTCGATCGCCTTCTGCTCCCAGTCGACGAACAGCTCGCGGTACTCGGGGCGCAGAAAGACCAGCCGCGCCCAGTTGCGCTCCCGCTCCGGCAGCTTGCCCCAGTCACCGAACAGCGCCGCCGCCATCGGGTTCCACGCCAGGATGTCGGAGCGGCGCCCGGTGATGTACGCCGGGACGCTGTCGAACGTGTCGAGCAGTTGCCGCAGTGCCATCCGCACCTGCTGGGCGCCGCGCCCGGCCGGCTTCTTCTTGTGCCCCTTGGGCTTGGCCAGATGCGTCAGATGCGCCTGCTCGGCATCGCTCAGCCGCAGCGCCCGCGCGATGGCGTTCAGCACCTCCGCCGACACATTGCGGCCGTTGCCCTGTTCCAGCCGGGTGTAGTACGCCACCGAGACCCCGGCCAGCTGCGCCAGCTCCTCGCGGCGCAGCCCCGGCACCCTGCGGTGGCGCCCGAAGTCCGGCAGCCCCACGTCCTCCGGCTTGAGCCGGGCCCGCCGGGTGCGCAGGAACTCGCTCAGCTCGGCCCTCCGGTCCAGGCCCGCACCGGAGGCGGGCCGATCCCCGGCCGCTCCGCCCGGTCCCGCCCTTCCGCCCGATATGGCAGGTCTGTCCATGGAGTCCATCCCTCAAGTATTGCCGGTCGTACGCCCACCAGCCTGTCCCGGCCAGTAGTAGGCACAGCAAACGTACGCAAGGCTGTGGCCTGGGTAAACAGGAGAGCCGGGCGCAGTCTGGGGTGAGTGTCCGGCGGAAGTCGGCCGGACACGCTCCGTCTTTCCCCTGAGGAGAACCCGGGCATGACCACCGTTGCCGCATACGCCGTCCCCGCCGCGAAGGCTCCCCTGGAGCGCACCACGATCGAACGCCGGGCGGTCGGAGAACACGACATCCTGATCGACATCGCCTTCTCCGGAATCTGTCATTCCGACATCCACCAGGCCCATGAGGGCTGGGGTGAGGCCATCTTCCCGATGGTCCCCGGCCATGAGATCGCGGGCATCGTCGCCGAGGTCGGCCCCGGCGTCACCCGCTACGCCGTCGGCGACCGGGTGGGCGTCGGCTGCCTGGTCGACTCCTGCCGCACCTGCGAGAACTGCAAGGCCGGTCTGGAGCAGTACTGCACCAACGGAAATGTGGGGACGTACAACAGCATCGGCAAGGACGGCGAGCCGACGTACGGCGGCTACGCGCAGACGATCGTCGTCGACGAGAACTACGTCCTGCGGATTCCCGAGGGCATCGGCCTGGACGAGGCGGCGCCGCTGCTGTGCGCGGGCGTCACCACGTACTCCCCGCTGCGGCACTGGAACGCCGGCCCCGGCAAGAAGGTCGCCGTGGTCGGCCTGGGCGGTCTCGGGCACATGGCCGTCAAGCTCGCCCACGCGCTCGGCGCCGAGGTCACCGTGCTGTCGCAGTCCCTGCGCAAGCGGGAGGACGGGCTGAAGCTGGGCGCCGACCACTACCACGCCACCAGCGACCCCAAGACCTTCGAGGAGCTGGCGGGCACCTTCGATCTGATCCTCTCGACCGTCTCCGCGCCCCTCGACTTCGCCGCGTATCTGCGGCTGCTGCGCACCGATGGCGCGCTGGTCAACGTCGGCGCCCCCGAGGAGCCGATCTCGCTCAGCCTGTTCTCGGTGATGGACGGCCGCAAGACGCTGGCCGGGTCGGGCATCGGCGGTATCCCCGAGACCCAGGAGATGCTCGACTTCTGCGCCGCGCACGGGCTGGGCGCCGAGATCGAGGTGATCCGCGCGGACCAGATCAACGAGGCGTACGAGCGGGTGCTGGCCAGCGATGTCCGCTACCGGTTCGTGATCGACGTGTCGACGATCTGAGGGGTCCAGGGGTCCAGGGGTCCAGGGGTCCAGGGATCTGAGGGTGCCCGGGGCGCCGGTCATCTCGTGGTCCGGCGGCCCAGCAGCCACAGCAGGTACGGGCCGCCGACCAGTGAGGTGAGGGCGCCGACGGGGATCTCCAGCGGCGGCAGCAGCGTCCGGGCGGCGAGGTCGGCGGCCACCAGGACGACCGCGCCCGTCAGCGCCGAGCACAGCAGTGGCAGCTGGGGCGTGCGGGTGAGGCGGCGGGCCAGCTGGGGCGCGGTCAGGGCGACGAAGCCGATGGGTCCGGCCGCGCCGGTCGCGGTCGCGGCGAGGACCACACCGAGCACGGTCAGGGCGAGCCGGGTCCGGTTCACCCGTACGCCGATCGCGGCGGCCGTCTCCGGGTCCAGCCCCAGCGGGCGGGCGGCCCGGCTCGCCCACACCAGGGCGGGCAGGGCGGCGATCAGTACGGCGGCGAGGGGCCCCGCCTGTTCCCAGCCGCGCCCGTTCAGGCTCCCGGTCAGCCAGAGTTTGACCTGCTCGGCGGCCTCCAGCTCGCTGTCGGTCAGATACAGCTGCACGACCGCCGACAGCGCGACCCCGATCCCGACGCCGGTCAGCACGAACCGGCTCGGCTGCATCCCGCCCCGCCAGGCCAGCACATAGACCAGCGCGGCAGCCGCGAGCCCTCCGGCGACCGAAACCACCGGCAGCGCCCCCGGCGACGCGACCGCCCCGGTGGCCAGCGCCAGCACCGTCGCCGCCGCGGCCCCGTGCCCCACGCCGATCACATCGGGACTGGCGAGCGGATTGCGGGTCACGGTCTGGATCAGCGCCCCGGCCGCGCCGAGCGCCCCGCCGACCAGGGCGCCCAGCACGATCCGGGGGACACGCAGCTCCCCGACGACCAGTTCGTGTTCCGGCCGCTCGCCGCGCAGGGTCCCCCAGACGTCGAGGGGGGAGACGTACGACTGCCCCAGACACGCCGCCGCGACCATCACCAGGAACAGCACCACCAGCAGCGACAGCGCGATCAGCGCCGAGCGGCGGTGCAGGAGGAGGGAGACCCGGGGGTGGGGGCGCAGGGCGGTCCAGCCGGCCAGGAGAGGGCTCCTTCGTGTCGTACCGGCACGGGGTGGGGTCGTACGGTCGTCCCCGCCGTCCCGAGACGGGTCCCCGGCGCCGGGTGGGCGCCGTACGGTCGGCCGGGCGTTCATGACACGGCTCCCCGGCGTCGTACCAGCACCACCAGCACCGGCACTCCCACCAGCGCTGTCATCACCCCGGCCGGGACCTCCGCCGGGGCCCGGACCACCCGGCCGGCGACATCCGCCGCCACCAGCAGCCCCGCGCCCAGCAGCGCCGACAGGGGCAGTACGGCGCGGTGGCCGCCGCGCACGATCCGGCGGGCGAGATGCGGGACGGCGAGCCCGACGAACGCCACCGGCCCGGCGGCGGCCACCGCGGCGGCGGTCAGCAGGGTCGCGCCCAGCGCGGCGGTGGCCCGTACGACGGTCACCCGGTGTCCCAGGGCCGCCGCCGTCTCGTCGCCGAGCGCCAGCGCGTCCAGGCCCCGGGCGCAGGTCAGTACCAGCACCGCCCCGGTCAGCAGGAACGGCAGCATCGACACCACGGTCCCGGCGTCCCGGCCGCTGAGCGAGCCGACCTGCCAGAACCGGAACTGATCCAGCGTGGCCGAGCTGGAGGTGAGGACGACCGTGGTGCCACCCGCGGCCATCGCGGACAGCGCGGTCCCGGCCAGCGCCAGCTTCACCGGCGTCGCGCCCCCGCGTCCGCGCACCGCGATCCCGTACACCAGAGCGGCGGCGGCGACGGCCCCGGCGAAGGCGTACCAGACGTATCCGCCGAAGCCGCTCGCCAGGCCGAGGCCGAGGGCCAGGACGACCCCGGCGGCGGCGCCCTGCGACAGCCCGAGGATGCCGGGGTCGGCGAGCGGGTTGCGGGTGACCCCCTGGAGCGCGGCCCCGGCCAGCCCGAGCGCGGCCCCGGCGGTCAGCCCGACCTCGGTCCGCGGTACCCGCAGCGACCGTACGACCAGGGCGTCCGGCGAGTCACCGCCGTGCAGCAGCGCGTCCAGCACCGCGCCGGGCGGCACCGGCCGGGTGCCGACGGCGAGGCTGAGCACGGCTACGGCGGCCACGGCGAGGAGGGCCGCGGGCCAGACGAGCGCGCGTACGGCGGCCGGGGGCCGTTCGGGGCCGCCGGGCCCGCGGGTGAGGAGCGGGCGCCGCTTCGGGCGGACGGGGCTGTGCGCGGGGGACGGGCCCCGTGCCGGCCGACGGAGCCCGGGTGCGGGGGACGGGCTACGTCTCGGGCGGTGGAGCCCGGGTGCGGGGGACCGGCGTGCGGACGGCCGCCGGTGTGGCCCGTCCGTCACTTCCCGAGCTGCTCGGCGAGCTGTCCGATGACCAGCCGCGCGGCCGTGGGACCGGCGTTGAGGTACCAGGGGTCGTCGTCCACCTGGACCGCCTGCCCGGCCGCGACGGCGTTCATCGACTGCCACAGCGGCCCGGCGACGACGCTCGCCGCGTCGGTCTCCTCGGCGTCGCCCTGCACCGAGTAGAAGATCCAGTCCCCGTCGGCGACATCGATGGACTCGGCGCCGATGTCCTCCGAGATGGCGTTGAACCGCTGCGACTCGGGCCGGGTCAGCCCCATGTCCACGGCGATCGAGCCGGTGAAGGAGGAGACGCCGAACATCCGGGTGCGGTCGGGCGTGAACCGGACCATGGACACCGTCGGGTCGCCCTCGATCGCCGTGCCCCGCTCGGTGGCGTCCGCGACGATCCCGTCCAGCAGCTCCTGCGCCGCCTGTCCCTTGCCCACGGCCTCGCCGACCAGCAGCAGGTACCGCTTCCAGTTGATGCCCTGGCCCGCGGTGACCACGGTCGGGGCGATCTTCGACAGCTGGGGGTACAGCTCGCCGAGCGAGTCGTTGGCGAGGATCAGATCCGGCTCGGCGGCGGCCAGCGTCTCCAGGTTGGGCGCCGAGCGGGTGCCCGCGTCGGTCATGGCGTCGAGCCGCTCCTTGTACTGCGGGAAGGCGTCGGCGAGATAGTCGGGGACCAGTCCCGCGTTGTCGGCGCGGGTGGTCGCCGTCGGGACCAGGCCGAGGGTGAGCAGATCGTCGAGCTGGCCGGTGCTCAGCACGGCGATCCGGGTCGGCTCGGCGTCGATGGTCGTACTGCCCTGGAAGTGCTCGACCGTGCGCGGGAACTCCCCGTCCGTGCCGGTGTCGGCCCCCATCCCGTCGGCCAGCGCGCTCGGCGCGGCGGACGGGCCCTCGGAGGCCCCGGCGACGAGGTTGCGGTCGCTGTCGCCGCTTCCCGCGTCGGCCTCTTCACCGCTGGAGGAGGAACAACCGGCGAGCAATCCGCCGACCACGGCCGCCGCGAGGGCAGCCTTCAATCCAATAGCGCGCACGACAGGCTCCGGTCGGATGCTCCGACTCGAAACGTTCGAGTACTGAGCTGCGAGTACGGAGCTTCGAGTACCAAGTTTCGAGTATTTAGTAAGGGGAGCCTTACCTTAGCGTGGCTGTCTGTGAGGTGGTGCGGCCGTTGCCGCGGACGCGCCCCGGGGCGCGGGGGCGTGGGCCGGATGCGCCCTGGGCAGGGCGCACCGATCAGGGGGATCCTGGAACCAGGCTCGCGACCGCCCTGAGGAGGCTCACGGCATGACCGTCCAGCTCAACCACACCATCGTCGCCGCCCACGACAAACACGCCTCGGCCCGCTTCCTCGCCGACCTGCTCGGCCTCCAAGTGGGCCCGGAATTCGGCCCGTTCGTGCCCGTCGAGATCCCGGGCGGGGTGACCCTCGACTACGCGGACACCAGCGGCACCATCACCGCCCAGCACTACGCCTTCCTGGTCTCCGAGGACGACTTCGACACCATCTTCGGCCGCATCCGGCAGGCGGGGGTCACGTACTGGGCCGACCCCTACCACTCCCGCGAGGGTGAGATCAATCACCTGGACGGGGGCCGGGGCGCCTACTTCGACGATCCGAACGGCCACGTCCTGGAGATCCTCACGCGGCCCTATGGGAGCGGGGGCTGAGGTGCGGGTGGGCGGTCCGGCTCACAGCTGCGTACCGAACACCTGCGTCCACCACGGGCCGCCCGACCCCTCGTACACCCCCAGACCCGTCTCCTCCACCGAGCAGTTGAGGATGTTGGCGCGATGGCCGGGGCTGTCCATCCAGCCCTGCATCACCTGCGCCGGGGTCCGCTGCCCGAGCGCGATGTTCTCGGCGTAGGTGCTCCAGCGGTAGCCCGCCGCGGTGATGCGGTCGCCGGGGTCGGCGCCGTCCGGGTTGGTGTGGTCGAAGAAGTCCCGCGCGGCCATGTCGGCGGAGTGCCGCTGCGCGGCGGTGTCCAGGGCCGCGTTCTGCCGGACCGGCGAGCAACCGGCCTCGGCCCGCTCGGCGTTCACCAGCTCCAGCACCTGGCCCGCGAACGTCGTCGGCGGCTCCTGCGGGGGCGGCGGGGGAGGCGTGGGCCGTACGGATGTCCTGCTGGGTGCGGGTTCGGGGGCGGGCCGCGTGGTGCTCGCCGACGGGCTCGGCTTCCTGGTGGGGGACGGCGAGGCGGACGGCGAGGGGGAGCGGGACGCGGACGGGCTCGGTGACGGCGAGGCGGAGGCGGGCGCGGAGGAGCGGTCCGGGGTGGCGCGGCTCGCGGTGGCGTCGGCGTTCTCCCGGACGGCCGATGACGGTACGTCCGCCCCGTCGTCCGGCGTCAGCAGCGCGATGGTCCCGCCGCCCGCGATCAGCGCGGCGACCGCGGCCACGACGACCCGACGGCGACGCCTGCGGCGCAGGGTGTGGCGCTGCTGGAGACGGCCGGGGGACTGGCCGCCGTGGTTCGAGGCGAGGGTGAGGGGGGCTGTATCTGGCGGCCAGTTGGTGGTGGGGGCGAGCGGGTCCGGCGGTGCGTTCGTGAGGGCGCCGAGCGGGTCCGGGGGGCCGGTCGGGGTGGTGCCGAGGGGGTCTGGCGGCCAGTTGGTGTTGGCGCCGAGCGGGTCCGGCGGTGCGTTCGTGCCGGCGGTGAGGGGGTCCGGCGGCCAGGCGGTGTTGGCGGTGAGGGGGTCCGGCGGGCCGGTTGGGGTGGCGGTGAGCGCATCCGGCGGCCAACTCGTCGTCGCGGCGGTGGCCAGATCCGGCCCGCCGATCGCCGTGGCGGCCAGTCCGGTGCCGATCGGCACCAGCGCGAGCCCGACCAGCAGGCCCTCGGCGGGGGCCAGCCCCTGGCCCAGCCCGCCGCACACCGTGCAGTCCCGGGTGTGCCGTACCAGCCGCTTGCGCCACAGCGCCGACGGCACCCCGTCCCAGTGGGCGACCGCGTCGTCCAGCAGCACACAACGGGGCACGGTGGCCAGCGCCCGCACCACCACCCGCGACGACTCCAGCTGCGCCTTCATCCGCTGCACCCGTACCGCGGTGTGCCGCGGGGACAGTTCCAGCGCGGCGGCGACCTCCGCCCGGCTCAGCCGCCCGGCCGCCTCCAGCCACCACAGCGACAGCAGCGCCCGGTCGTCGTCGTCCAGCCAGCGGCTCGCCTCGGCGACCTCCCGCCGCTGCCCGGCGAGTCCGAGCCGCAGGATCGCCAGGTCCACGAAGTCGGCGCCGGGGTCCGGGACGTCGTACGCCTCGTACGTCTCGTGCAGCGAGTCCTGGACGACGGGCGCGGTCCGATGGGCGTGCACATGGCCACGTATTCGATTCATCGTGATGGCGACCAGCCAGGACCGGAAGCGGTCCGGCTCGCGCAGCGAACCGAGCGAGTTCAGCGCCCGGATCATCGTCTCCTGGACGACGTCATCGACATCGGCGTGGCCGTTCAGGGCCCGCCCCACGATGTTGTAGACGAGCGGCAGATACTGGGCGATCAGCTCCTGCCGGGCCCGCTGATCGCCCTGCTGCGCCGCCCTGACCAGCGCCGCGGCACCGGCTCCCGCCCCGTCTCCCGCCCTGCCCTCGTCCCTGCCCACGCTCTCTCCTCCGGTCGACTCCGTGCTCGGTGTGCTCGGCGTGCTCGGCTGTCCCTTTCGACACACGGGAGACCTGGCGCGGGCGGCGGCGATAACAGAAATCTGAGTACGGGAGCGTAGGGGTGTTCGAGCGAGGGCGCGGGACGAAACGGACGTGACGGTGCCCATGGCGGGCCGGGCCGGATGTCTGCTACGGGGGGAGCCACCGGGGCATCCGAGGGCGCAGGGGGCTACTCGACCTGGATGCCGTAGTCCCCGATGAGCTGCTCAAGCCCGCCCGCGTACCCCTTCCCGCCGACGACGAAGTCCCAGTCGCCGTTGGCCCGCCGCCGGAAGGAACCGAGCACCAGGGCGGTCTCCCCGGCCCGGCCGTCGGACACCTCCAGCACACCCAGCTCGCCCCCGGACGGGTCCAGCAGCCGGATCCGGGCATCGGTGAAACCGGACAGATCGGCCTCCGGATTCACCTCCGGATCCACGGCGGCCACCAGCACCAGCCGGTCGGAGCCCGTCGGCAGCGTGTCGAAGCCGACCCGGAGCGCGGCCTTGTCCGGCGGCGCGGCGGGGGTCGCGCGGACCGAGCCGTCGGGGG
Organism: Streptomyces sp. NPDC059477; assembly: GCF_042749375.1. Lineage (NCBI taxonomy): Bacteria > Bacillati > Actinomycetota > Actinomycetes > Kitasatosporales > Streptomycetaceae > Streptomyces > Streptomyces sp. NPDC059477. The sequence goes on from NZ_JBHYUG010000004.1 coordinate 53,799, forward strand.
TGCGGGGGTTGTTGAAGAAGACGAAGTGATCGTCGCCGAGCACCCGTTCGCCGTGGCAGACGAGCGCGCACACGTCCAGCGCGACCGTGCCGGACCAGGACATGCCGAGCGTGTTGTGCCCGGTGCCGGGGTCGTCGGGGGGCGGGGGAGCCGCTGACGGGGCCGGGGCCGGGGCGGGGGTGCGGCCGTTGTCGCCGAGCCGCCCGCGCAGCCCGTGGCGGTGCAGCAGATCGACGAGCTGGGCGCCGCCGACCAGTTCCAGCGGCTTGCCGTGCGCGAAGGCGTACGAGCCGGGGCCGAAGCCCGACGTGGTCACCAGGACACCCTTGTTGGCACCGGCGTCCTGGACCGTGCCGTACAGATCGCGTACGGCGGTGGGCGGCACGGTGGCGCGGTAGCGCTTGACCTGGACGACGATCTTCCCGCCCCGGATCGGCGCCGGATCCACCGCGTCGACGTCCACACCCCCGTCGTTCGACCGCGCGGTGGTCACCGCCCGCATCCCCATCGCCCGGAACAACTCGGCCACCAGCCCCTCGAACGCCACCGGGTCCATGGCGTACAGATCGGGTTCGTCGCCCAGGTCGGGTGCCTGGTCGTCATGGGTGACGACCCCGCCGCCCACATCGTCGGGCCGCCGCCCCGGCCGTACCGCCGTCAACTGGTCCGGGCGGGCGGCGAGCTGGCCGCGCAGCGCCTCGGTCAGACAGCTCACCGGGTCGACCTGGTCCAGCCGCAGCCCGGCGAAGAGCGCGCGGGGCGCCATGACGGTCGCGAGCACGATCCGCGCCCGGCGCCCGGTGGCGGGGTCGATCTCATCGACGAAGCCGTTGAGGGCGACGGACTCCAGAGCGCCGTACGCGTCGGCGCGGTACAGCTCACGCAGCGTCAGCAGCACGCACTGCGCCAGCACTTCCCGGTACAGCGTGCGCCGGCGGGTCACCGGGAGAGCCGTCTCCCTGTCCCGGTCCTCACCGACGACGTACCGCACGGACTTCGCCTCGGGCACCACGGCGTACGGCGGCAGCTCCCACTCCAGGACCAGTTGGCGCACGGCCGGGTCGTAGGCGGCGGAGATCTGCCGGGGGAAGTCGACGGGCCAGGCGGTGGAGGCGTACAGCGCGCCGGTGAAGTACTCCACGACCGCCTCCGGCTCCCGGCGCCGGACCCCCTCGGTCACCTCACCCACCCCGTCGTTGTGCCGCCGCACCTCGGCCCGCCGGTCCTCGGCCCAGCGCTCGTACTCGCGCTGCCGTTCCCCGAGTTGCCGCTGGCGCTGCGCCTCGGCGGCCTGGGCCGTGTGCCAGTCGTGCTCGAACCGCGCCCGCGCCTCGGCCTGCGCCCGCTCCCGCTGGTGCGCGGTCCAGCCGCCCTGTGCCGGATAGTGCGCCGGGTCCGGCATGGGTATCGGCCAGGCGAGCGCCCCGGGGTCGAACGGCGGCACGTCCAGCCCCCGCAGCATCGCGGACACCTCGAACGCGGGCGCCTGACAGCCGGTCACCAGCACCTGCCGCAGGGCCTCGACGCGCGCCTCCAGCTCTTCGGTACGCCGCCGCGCCTCGGCATGCCGCTGCTCCTTGTACTCCCGGACCGCTTGGTTGTGCCGCCGCTGCGCCAACTGCACCTCGGCCCGCTGCCGTTGTGCCTCGGCCGCCGCCAGCCGCTGCTGCTGCCGCTGCATCTCCGCCCACACCCCGACCAGCCCGGCAGACCGCCGACTCATCCGCTCCCGCCCTCCCACCCCACCGATGAACTCTCTCCCCCTGATCTTGGCGCAGTGTGCCGTCCTTTGGGGCGGGGGCGGGGCGCATCGTTGCCCTTGGGGGAGCTGACCGGCTGGGAGGGCCGGACTGCGGGTGGTGCCGGGTGGTGCCGGGTGGTCTACGAGGAGGCGGACGCGGTTCTGTTCGCGGGTGCCCGGTCGCCGGATCCGCGACCACTCTGCCCAACTCGGCGGCGTCCTACGAGGGGCCCGGCGGACTCGACCGAGTACCAAGTGTCCTGGTACCGCCGCCCGGCGGCGACGTGAAGGCGTCGCGCGCCCGGGGGTGCCCCCGCCCGTCCACGCCTTCGCGTCCACGCGCCTTCTCGTCCGGCTTGTCCGGTTCTCGTTTGGGGCCCGTTCCGCTCGGCGGCCGTTGGCGCTGTGCGGTCACCCACCGGCCTTGGCCACGCCGATCGGGCAGGACACCCCGGTGCCGCCGATGCCGCAGTATCCGGCCGGGTTCTTGTCCAGGTACTGCTGGTGGTACCCCTCCGCCGGATAGAACGTGCGGTCCTGCGCCGGGAGGATCTCCGTGGTGATCGTGCCGTAGCCGGAGGCGGTGAGGACCTTCTGGTAGGCCGCGCGGGAGGAATCGGCGGTGGCGGCCTGCGCGGGGGAGTGGGTGTAGATCGCGGAGCGGTACTGGGTCCCGACGTCGTTGCCCTGGCGGAAGCCCTGGGTGGGGTCGTGGGACTCCCAGAACGTCTTCAGGAGCGACTCGTACGAGATCACCTTCGGGTCGAAGACGACGCGGACCGCCTCCGTGTGACCGGTCAGGCCCGAGCAGACCTCCTCATAGGTCGGGTTCTCGGTGGACCCGCCCTGGTAGCCGACCAGGGTCGTGTACACGCCCGCCGGGAGCTGCCAGAACTTGCGCTCGGCGCCCCAGAAACAACCCAGGCCGAAGTCGGCGACCTCCAGGCCATCGGGGTAGGGGCCGCTGAGCGGGGTGCCGAGGACGGTGTGGCGGTCGGGAACGCTGAAGGCCGGCTCCGGGCGTCCCCGCAGCGCCTGCTCGGGGGAGGGCAGCTGGGGCGTACGGCTGTGCAGGAACATCGCGGTCTCCAATCAGTGGTCAGTGGCGTCAACGTATGGCGGACCCCCGGAATTCCGGTCCGGACGGCGGTCGATGCCGCGCGGCCGGGCGTCGGGAGCGGGGCTGGGCGGCCGGACCGGGGTCGGCCGGGCGGAGCAGGGCTGGGCGGCCGGGGCGGGGCTGCGAGGCCGGCGGTGCGGAACGGTCACGGGGGACGGGGACGCGGGGCCGCCGGGAACAGGGCCGCAGGCGTCAGCGGCGCAAGTGGCGCACGGCGCCCGGCCTCAGCGCCGCCGGGGGCGGTGATGCGAGGCTGCCAGGCGCAGGGGTAGCGGGGCCACCGGGGCCAGTGACGCAGGACCGCACGGAACAGGGCCGGAGACGTCAGTGGTGCACGGCGCTCGGCCTCTGGCGCCGCCGGGGTCAACGGCGCAGGCACCTCCGCCGCAGGGGCCGCCCGGAGGCTGCGGCACAGCCCCTGGGCCTCGGTGCCGCAGTGTCGCCGGGCCGCCCGGGGTCGTGGCGTGGGGCACCGGGGAGAGGGCCGCCGGGCCGCTGGGGTCAACGGCCCACGCTCCCCGGCCGCAGGGCCATCCGGGGCGGCGGCACAGCCCCCGGCCTCGGTGCCGCAACCTCCCCGGGCTGCCCGGGGTCGTAGCGCCGGGGCCCCAGGGACAGAGCCGCCGGGCCACCAGGGTCAGCGGCGCGCAGGCACCTCCGCCGCAGGGCCGCCCGGGGCAGCGGGTACAGCCCCCGGTCTCGGTGCCCCAGTGCCGCCGGGCCGCCCGGGGTCGTGGCGTAGGGCCACCAGGGAGAGGGCCGCCGAGGTCAGCGGCGTGCAGGCCCCTGCGCCACAGGGCCGCCGAGGTCAGTGGCGTACAGGCCCCCTCCGCCACAGGGGCCGCCCGGGGCGGCGGCGCAGCCACCCCGGCTCTCAGTGCCGCAGCGTCGCCGGGCTGCCCCCGTTCGCCTCGTAGCCCGCCACCGCCAGGGCGCGGTACACCGCGAACTCCGCCGCCGGGTCCGGGGACAGGGTCCAGGGGAGGGCGCCCACATGGCCGTCGGCGTGCGTCAGCTGGCCCATGGCCTCCGCCCAGCGCTCGGAGCGGACCAGGAAGAAGATCAGGAGGTGGCGTACATGCGCGAGCATCGGGTCGTCCGCGCGGGCCGAGTGCACCGCGTGCAGGGCGCCGTGCACCGCCTTGGTGACCACCTGGCTCTGGTAGAAGCCCGCCACCAGATTGACCTCGGGCAGATGCTCGAACACCGCGAACAGGGGCATCGCCGCCAGCAGCGAGCCTCTCGGCGCCCGCGCCGCCGCCGCTTCCGCGAACGAGTACGCCAGCTCCCGCGAGCCGTGCCACTTCTCGCACCAGTAGTGCAGCGCCGCCAGATGCGCCCCCATGTGGTTCGGCGCCCGGTCCAGGATCTTCAGCCAGAGCTGCTCGAACTCCGCACGCGGATAGCCGAGGCCCCGCGCGACCGACAACTCCACGATGTACGGGACCGGATCCCCCGGGGCGAGCAACGCGGCCTCGCCGCACGCCGCCCTGGCCTCCTCCATGATGATCCGGAAGTCGTCCGTGCCCGGCGTCGCCGTCCGCCACGCCTGCTGCACCAGGAACTCCGCGTGCACGGCAGCGCCGCCCGCGTCCTTCGGCTGCTCGGCGCGCCACACCCGCAGCCACTGCCCGCCGGGCGTCTCGCCCACACCCCCCGGCCGCTGCTGAAGCTCCAGCGACGCCGCGCCCGCGAACGCCTGCACCCGCTGCCAGCGCAGCTCACCCCCCGCGCCCGTGCCCGCGAGCAACTGCGCCGCCGCGCGGTGGTCCTGCGTGCGCTGCACCAGGTCCAGGACGTCCAGCAGATCCTGGTCCGGGCCGGGCATCCGGATGTCCAGCTCCTCCTGCCGTACGAAGCCGTAGTTCGCGGGGTCGGCCGCGTCCGGGTGGCCGGGCGGGACCTGCTCGATGCCGCGCCGCCTGCGCAGGACGAGCGGACCCAGCACGAAGCCCAGCATGAGCAGCGCCATCAGGACCCAGAGAATCTCCATGCCTCAAGCGAACCAGACCGCGCCGACAATTGGCCAACCTGGTCCCCCGCCTGTGGATAACTCTCCGTTCACCGGCCGTCACGCCGACACCCGCCCTGCGGGCGGACTACGCTCGGGGCCCATGAGCGACAGGCACATCAGTCAGCACTTCGAGACGCTCGCGATCCACGCGGGCAACACCGCCGATCCCCTGACCGGGGCGGTCGTCCCGCCGATCTACCAGGTGTCCACCTACAAGCAGGACGGCGTCGGCGGCCTGCGCGGCGGCTACGAGTACAGCCGCAGCGCCAACCCCACCAGGACCGCCCTGGAGGAGAACCTCGCGGCCCTGGAGGGCGGTCGCCGGGGCCTCGCCTTCGCGTCCGGACTGGCGGCCGAGGACTGCCTGCTGCGTACGCTGCTCAGCCCCGGTGACCACGTGGTCATCCCGAACGACGCCTACGGCGGCACGTTCCGCCTGTTCGCCAAGGTCGTCGCCCGCTGGGGCGTGGAATGGTCGGTCGCCGACACCAGCGACCCCGCCGCCGTGCGCGCCGCGATCACCCCGAAGACCAAGGCCGTCTGGGTGGAGACCCCCTCCAACCCGCTGCTCGGCATCACCGACATCGCGGCCGTCGCCCAGATCGCCCGCGACGCCGGTGCCCGCCTGGTCGTGGACAACACCTTCGCCACGCCCTATCTCCAGCAGCCGCTGTCGCTCGGCGCCGATGTCGTCGTGCACTCCCTGACCAAGTACATGGGCGGCCACTCGGACGTCGTCGGCGGCGCCCTGGTCGTCGGCGACGAGACACTCGGCGACGAACTGGCCTTCCACCAGAACGCCATGGGCGCGGTCGCCGGGCCGTTCGACTCCTGGCTGGTGCTGCGCGGCGCCAAGACGCTGCCCGTGCGCATGGACCGGCACAGCGAGAACGCCGTGAAGATCGCCGACATGCTCACCCGGCACGCGCGCGTGACGCGCGTGCTGTACCCGGGCCTGCCCGACCACCCCGGTCACGAGACCGCCGCCAAGCAGATGCGGTCCTTCGGCGGCATGGTCTCCTTCCAGGTCGAGGGCGGCGAGGAGGCGGCCGTGCGGGTCTGCGACCGGGCCAAGGTCTTCACGCTGGGCGAGTCCCTCGGCGGTGTCGAGTCCCTGATCGAGCACCCGGGCCGGATGACCCACGCCTCCGTCGCGGGCTCGGCCCTGGAGGTTCCCGCCGACCTGGTCCGGCTCTCCGTAGGCATCGAGAACGTGGACGATCTGCTGGGGGACCTCCAGCAGGCCCTCGCCCGACCCTGACCGATCCCGGCCGCGCGGGCACGTGTTACCTGCGGTGAAGTTCCCGTCTCACCAGGGTGGAGTCGTCTGCGACGGTGGCTCCACCCACGGGCGGGCGGTCAGCGCCCATACGGCGAGGGCCACGGACGCGCCCAGGATCAGCAGCCACATCAGGCGCAGCGCGATCCGCCGGCGGTGCCGTATGCGGCTGCCCCGGCGGACGGCCTCCCGGTGCAGCTCCGGCGGCACCGGGGGCGGGCTCCGTCGCAGGATCCGGCGGGCGGCGGCCTCGCGGTCGGCCCGGCTCATCGCGTGCCCCTCATGAGGCCGCCGCCTTGGGCACCCGCGGCGCGGTGACCGGCTGTGCGGGCCGCCGGGGCGGGTGCAGCAGGGTCGCCGTGGCCCGGTCGCAGAGGGCGCGGACCCGTTCGACGGGCAGACCCAGCAGGGCGGCGGTCTGCTGCTCGGGAACCCCCTCGTAGAGCCGCAGGACAAGAATCAGCCGCTCTCGCGGGGCGAGCCCGGCCAGGGTGCTGTGCGGATGCGGACGGGCCCTGCCGAACGCCCCGTACCGATGCCAGGCGGCGTGCGCGAAGCGGCCCGCGAGGTACTCGCGGGCCCGGCTGTAGGGATCCTCGCCGTGCAGGCGGTCCCAGGACGCGTACGTATGGGCGAGGGCGAGGGTGAGCAGGTGCCGCGCGCGTGGGTTGTCGCGGGGGAGTTCCGCGGTGAGCAGGGTGGCGGTGTGCAGCAGCCGGCCGGAGGCGCCCGCCACGAACGCCTCGAACTCCCGGTCCCGGCGCCCGCCGTGCACCGCCGTACGCCGTTCTCGCACCGCGCCTCCCCCTGAGGCCGATCGGCGGGACGGCCCAGGAAGCCGTCTGCCTTTCGCACTCATCTGAGGCCCGCCACGCCCCGCCGGTCAAGAACCGTGCACGGTCCGGTGCGGCCGAGTGCGCCGGAGTACGGCGGTGCGGCGAGGGCGCGTACCGCGCGCGGGTGGGCCGCCGGGCTCGACGGGAGGCCGGACGGGGAAGGGACCGCCCGGCCGGAGCGGGCGGCGGGTCGCTCAGGTGCCGTTCGGCGATTCGGCCACCGGTTCGCCCTGGGCCGACATCCGGGAGGACAGCGCGCGGTTGAAACGGGTGAGGAGTGTGCAGAACGCCTCGCGCTCTTCCGGCGCCCAGTCCTCGGTCAGCTCGGCCATGAGCCGGCGCCGCGAGGAGCGCACCTCCTCCAGCCGGGAGAGCCCGCGCGGGGAGAGCTGGAGCACCACCGCGCGGCCGTCCTCGGGGTGCGAGGTCCGCTTGACCAGCCCGGTGTCGACCAGCGGGGCCACCTGCCGGGTGACCGTGGAGGAGTCGATGCCCATGCTGGAGGCGAGCGCCTTGACGCCCATCGGGCCCTCGTTGTCGAGGCGGTTGAGCAGCAGATACGCGGCGCGGTCCATGGAGTTGCGCACCTGACCGACTCCGCCGAGCCGGGTCTGTTCGGCCCGGCGTGCGAACACCGCGACCTCGTGCTGCAACGTGTCGAGGAGACCGGTGTCACCGACGGTCGTCATGTCCATCGACATGTCAGGTGTTGTGGGCATGGCCGGAGGCTCACTTCATGCTGGGTGCAAGGTTGGGGGACAGGGTACGCGGCTGGAGGGTGGGCCGTACCGACGCTGCAAAAACCGGTCTCGGTGCTTGGTCACACCCGCGCGCGCCGCCTGTGAACTGCGAGACTTGAGCCATGAACCACCGCAGGACCACCCCTCTCGCACCGGTCACGCTCGACGATGTACGCGGCGCGCAGAAGATGCTGACGGGTGTGGCGCGGATGACCGCCATGGAGGGCAGCCGCTATCTGACCCAGCTGATCGGCTCCCCGGTGCACCTCAAGTGCGAGAACCTCCAGCGGACCGGTTCGTTCAAGCTGCGCGGCGCCTATGTGCGGATCGCCGGGCTGCTGCCGGAGGAGCGGGCGGCCGGGGTGGTCGCGGCGAGCGCCGGCAATCACGCGCAGGGCGTGGCCCTGGCGTCCTCCTTGCTCGGGGTGCGGGCGACGGTCTTCATGCCGCAGGGCGCCCCGCTGCCCAAGATCAGCGCGACCCGGGAGTACGGCGCCGAGGTGCGGCTGCACGGTCAGGTCGTCGACGAGACACTGGCCGGCGCGCAGGAGTACGCCCGGACGACGGGCGCGGTGTTCATCCACCCCTTCGACCACCCCGACATCATCGCCGGACAGGGCACGGTCGGGCTGGAGATCCTGGAGCAGTGCCCGGAGGTCCGCACGATCGTCGTCGGGATGGGCGGCGGCGGGCTCGCGGCGGGGATCGCGGTCGCGGTCAAGGCGCTGCGGCCGGACGTACGGATCATCGGGGTGCAGGCGGAGGGCGCGGCGGCGTATCCGCCGTCGCTGGCGGCCGGGCGTCCGGTCGCGATCGGGCAGCCGGCGACGATGGCCGACGGCATCAAGGTCGGGCGGCCGGGCGATGTGCCGTTCGCGATCTGCGCGGAACTGGTGGACGAGGTCCGTACGGTCTCCGAGGACGCGCTGTCGGCCGCGCTGCTGCTGTGCCTGGAGCGGGCGAAGCTGGTCGTGGAGCCGGCCGGGGCGAGCCCGGTCGCCGCGCTGCTGAGCGACACCGGCGGGATCGGCGGGCCGGTGGTCGCGGTGCTGTCCGGCGGCAACGTCGATCCGCTGCTGATGCAGCGGGTGCTGCGGCACGGGATGGCCGCGCAGGGCCGCTACCTGGCCGTTCGGCTCCGGCTGACCGACCGTCCCGGCGCCCTCGCCTCGCTCCTCGGGGCGTTGTCAGTGGTGGACGCTAACGTCCTCGATGTGAGTCACGTACGGACCGACCCGCGGCTCGGGCTCACGGAGGCGGAGGTGGAGCTGCACCTGGAGACCAAGGGACCGGCGCACTGCGCCGAGGTCGGCAGGACCCTGCGCGAAGCGGGGTACACGGTCATCGACTGAGCCGCTCGGGCGGAGAAAGCCCAGGTCAGCGCCGTCTCATCACCCGTCCAGGGGAATCGCGGAAAACTCCGTTGTGAGACGCGATACATCGCGTTATGGTGTGTCGCGTGGCACCGATCTCGCCATCTGCCGGGCGGACAGGACCGCCCGTATTGACGTTTCTCGAATCAACCATGACCCTGTGGAGACTCATATGCCAGGCGCCATCTATGCCGAAGGTCTGGTCAAGACCTTCGGCGACGTAAAGGCACTGGACGGCGTCGACCTCGATGTCCCGGAAGGCACCGTCCTGGGCCTGCTCGGGCCGAACGGCGCGGGAAAGACCACCACCGTACGCTGTCTGACCACCCTGCTGCGTCCCGACAGCGGCCGGGCCGTCGTCGCCGGGATCGACGTCCTCAAGCGGCCCAATGACGTCCGGCGCTCCATCGGCCTGTCCGGCCAGTTCGCGGCGGTCGACGAATATCTGACCGGCCGGGAGAACCTCCAGATGGTCGGCCAGCTCTATCAGATGAAGGCCAAGGCCGCGAAGGTCCGTGCCGCCGAGCTGCTCGACCAGTTCAATCTCTCGGACGCGGCCGACCGGCCCGCCAAGACCTACTCCGGCGGTATGCGCCGCCGGCTCGACCTGGCGGCGGCCCTCGTGGTCCGCCCCCCGGTGATGTTCATGGACGAGCCGACCACCGGCCTCGACCCCCGCAACCGCCAGCAACTGTGGGAGGTCATCAAGCAGTTGGTCTCCGGCGGTACGACACTCCTGCTCACCACCCAGTATCTGGAGGAGGCCGACCACCTCGCCCATGACATCGCGGTGGTCGACCACGGCCGGGTGATCGCCCGGGGCACCTCCGACCAGCTCAAGGCCCGCACCGGCGGCGAGCGCGTCGAGGTCGTCGTGCACGAGCGGGACGACATCACCACCGCCTCCGAGGTGCTGCGCGGCTTCGGCAAGGGCGAGACCACGGTCGAGCAGCACACCCGCAAGCTCACGGTCCCCGTCACGGGCGGCGCCAAGCTGCTCGCCGAGATCATCCGCGATCTCGACACCCGGGGCATCGAGATCGACGACATCGGCCTGCGCCGCCCGACTCTGGACGACGTCTTCCTCTCCCTGACCGGCCACGTGGCCGAGGAGAACGACCCGGGCAACGGCGCTGCGGACGCGGAGCAGGGCGACGGCAAGGCACGCAAGCAGAAGAAAGAGGAGGCCGCGAAGTGAGCGCCGTCAAGGACGCGGTGGCCATCGCACCGCCCACGAACCCGGTGGTCCAGTCCGTGCGGGACTCACTGGTCGTCGCCAGGCGGAACCTGATCAGAATGTCCCGTATTCCGGAAATGATAATTTTCGGACTCTTTCAGCCCATTATGTTTGTGGTGCTGTTCAGTTATGTCTTCGGCGGCTCCATGGACATCGGGGGCACCACCGACCCCGCCGTCTACCGGGAGTTCCTGATGGCGGGCATCTTCGCGCAGACCGTCACCTTCGCGACGGCGGGCGCGGGCGCGGGCATCGCCGACGACATGCACAAGGGCCTGATCGACCGCTTCCGCTCGCTGCCGATGGCCCGTGGCGCGGTCCTCACCGGGCGGACCCTGGCCGACCTGGTGCAGACGGCGCTCACGCTGTTCGTGCTCGCGATCGTCGCCCTGCTGGTCGGCTGGCGCACCCACACCAGCCTCGGCGAGGTGCTCGGCGCGTTCGGCCTGCTGCTCCTGCTGGGTTACGCGTTCACCTGGGTCGGCGCGCTGATCGGCCTGTCCGTGCGCACCCCCGAGGCGGCCACCTCCGGCGGCCTGGTCTGGCTGTTCCCGGTCACCTTCGTGTCCAACGCGTTCGTGGACAGCAGCCGGATGACCCCCTGGCTCCAGCACGTGGCCGACTGGAACCCCTTCAGCGCGACGGTCCAGGCCTGCCGGGAGCTCTTCGGCAACCCCGGGGTCTCCCCGTCGGACGCCTGGCCCATGCAGCACCCGGTCTGGGCGTCGCTGATCTGGTCCGTCCTGATCATCGTGGTGTTCCGGACCCTGGCGGTGCGCAAGTACCGCAGCGCGGGCGGTTGACCGGACCGCGCAGGCGAGGTGGGGCACCCTGCGGAAGGGCCAGGACCGGATCGCCGGGTCCTGGCCCTTCGCGCGTGTCCGCGCCGCATCTCCATTCGCCCCGGCCTGCCGCCTGTCGGCCGCCGCCGGTCTGGTCACGGACCTACGGACCCGCGACATCGGCGTAGTGATGAGGCACCACGGACCCGACCGCGTGCGGCTCCGCCCTCTTCACGGAGGGGGGCGGGAGACGGAGGGGCGGGAGATACCGGGAGATACAGGGGGCGGCAGGTCGCAACGCCCACCCCGACGCTCAGGGTCCGCCCGCCCTTCAGGACTTGCCCCGCATCTCAGAGCCCGCCCCGCCCCCCGGCGCCCGATCCGGCGCCGACCGTCTCACACGCGTCCGGGACGTCCTCGCCCCCGCCCGTTTCCGTCGCCGTCGCCGCGATGACGGCGTCCAGGGTGTCCCGTGCGGTCAGCAGGTCGGCGACGGCCTCGTTGATGCGGTCGCGTTCCCGGTGCAGGTCGGGCAGCATGCCGGAACAGACCGGCGCCAGGATCTTCCCGTCGTCGACCATGCACGGCATCAGTTCGGCGATCGTGGCGGTGCCCAGACCGGCAGCGAGCAGCATCCGGATGCCCCGGACGGTGGCCACGTCCTCTTCCGCGAACTCGCGATATCCGCTGGGCCGCCGCGTCGGCCTGAGCAGCCCCTGCTCCTCGTAGTAGCGCAGCAGACGCTGGCTGACCCCGGTCCTCCGGGAGAACTCCCCCATACGCATGTGATGACCACCACGTTCAGTTGACTCTCACATCGATGTGAGACCGCAGTCTATTCGGCATGACGAACCAGCGATCAGCAAGCCCGCAGCACGCATCCGCATCCGCATCCGCATCCGCATCCGCACCCGTCACCGTCATCGGCCTAGGTCCCATGGGCCTCGCCCTCGCCGAGACGCTTCTGGAACACGGCCACCCCACGACCGTCTGGAACCGCACCCCGCAGAAGGCCGACACCCTCGTCTCCCGGGGCGCCCACCGCGCGGCGACCGTCGCCGAAGCCGTGTCCGCGAGCCCCGTCACGATCCTGTGTCTCAAGGACTACGAGACCATGTACCCCCTTCTCGACCCCGTCGGTGACGCCCTGAGGGGCCGCGCACTGGTCAACCTCAACTCCGGCACCCCGACCGAGGCACACGCCGCCGTCGCCTGGGCGGCCGACCGGGGCGTCGGCTATCTGGACGGCGCGATCATGGTGCCGCCGCCGCTCGTCGGACACCCCGGGTCCGTCTTCCTCTACAGCGGCCCGCAGGACGTCTTCGACCAGCACCGGGTGACGCTGGCGAGCATGGGCGACCCCCGCTACCTCGGCGCCGACCCCGGCCTGGCGGTCCTGTACAACGCGGCCCTGCTCGGCATGATGTACGCGACGATGAACGGCTTTCTGCACGCCACGGCCCTGGTCGGGTCGGCGGGCGTACCGGCGGTCACGTTCGCCGATCTCGCGCTCAAGTGGTTCATGCCCTCGGTGGTGGACCCCATCCTCACCGGGCGGGCCCCCGACCTGGACCAGGGCACCTACCCCGGCGACGCGGGCACCATGGAGATGAACCTCAACGCGCTCACGCACATCACCCGCACCAGCGTGGAACAGGGCGTCCACTCCGACCAGCCGAGGCTGATGCAGGCGATCGCCGAGCAGGCGATCACCGACGGCCACAGCGGCGAGAACTACCTGGCCGTGTTCGAGGTCTTCAAGAAGGCGGCACAGGTGGCACAGGTGCCGTGACGGCGGGCCCGGACCGCCCCGGCCACGACAAGGCCCCCCGGCCACGACGAGGCCCCCCGGCTACGACAAGGCCCCCGGCGTCCCGCAGGATGCCGAGGGCCCAGGGCGATGCGTTACGTCAGGCGCTGTACGGGACCGCCTTCAGGATGCGTACGGACGCCTTCCTGCCGTTGGGCAGCTCGTACTCCGCGTCCTCGCCGACCTTGTGGCCGATCACGCCGCTGCCCAGCGGCGACTGCGGCGAGTAGGTCTCGATCTCGGAACTGGCGTATTCGCGGGACGCGAGCAGGAAGCTCAGGGTGTCGTCCTCGTCGCCGTCGAAGGCGATGGTGACGACCATCCCGGGTGCCACGGTGCCGTCCGTCGAGGCCGGTGCCTCGCCGACCTGGGCGTTCTCCAGCAGCTGAGTCAGCTGGCGCACGCGCAGCTCCTGCTTGCCCTGCTCCTCCTTGGCCGCGTGGTACCCGCCGTTCTCGCGCAGGTCGCCCTCCTCACGCGCGGCGGCGATCTTGGCGGCGATCTCCGTGCGCGCACGACCAGTAAGGTAGTCAAGCTCTTCCCTGAGCTTGTTGTACGCCTCCTGGGTCAGCCAGGTGACGTTCTCGCTGGTCTGGGTCACAGGGTGCTCCTCGTCGGTACTGGGAATACAAAGCATCGCCCTACCCAGAAGGATGTTCCTTCATGAGTGGGCGAAACCACGAGCCTAACAATTCAAGAGCGGGAGGGGGAGGACATAAGTCACCAATATCCCGTCAACGCAGGTCAGCGAAGAGGTATTGCTCGCGGCGCCGGTCGGCGCCGGTCGGAGTCCGCCCGAGCCAGTCGGAGACAGCCCGCGTCAGTCGGCGTGACAGCCGAGCAGCTCGGCCGACGTGGCGGCGGCCGTCGTCCGCAGCGTGACCACCTCGTCGAGGCTGGTGGCGTCGCCGTCGAAGCGGAAGTCGGCGCGGCCGACCTCGGCGCCGTCCTCCGACTGGGAGCGGACCGTGCAGTAACCGGTGGCGCCCGCGTCCTTCTCCACCTTCAGCCGGACCTGCACCGCGTCCTCGCCCAGCTCGAAGCTGATCATCTCGCCACTGATCTTGTTCTGGCCGACGTAGTAGTAGGCGAAGTAGCCGAGCACGGCGAGCAGCACGGCGCCGAGGGAGGCGCCGACGATCTTCAGGGTGCGGTCCGCGCGCTCGTCCGAGGCCCGGCCGTAGCGGCCCTTGGGCGGTCGCGTGCTCACCGTACTCATGATCGTCCTCTCGCCCACGGGCGGGACCGGCCCGAAGTCGAGTCCGGACGCTGTCCCAAAAGGGGCCCCGGAGTCGGACTCCGGAATTATTGGCCCTCCGATTCGGTCACTATAGAAGCCGCCCGCCCGACACCGGACCCCCGCCCCCGCCCGACGTGACGGGCCGGCAACCGTCCGTCGCGCCCGGTCCCCCCGGGCGCCTGTTGACTGAGGAATGAGTCTTGACTGACCAGCTGCGACTGATGGCCGTGCACGCGCATCCCGACGACGAGTCGAGCAAGGGCGCGGCGACCATGGCGAAGTACGTGTCCGAGGGGGTGGACGTGCTGGTCGTGACCTGCACGGGCGGTGAGCGCGGCTCCATCCTCAACCCCAAGCTCCAGGGCGACACCTATATCGAGGAGCACATCCACGAGGTGCGCAAGCGGGAGATGGACGAGGCCCGCGAGATCCTCGGGGTGAAGCAGGAATGGCTGGGGTTCGTGGACTCAGGGCTCCCCGAGGGCGACCCGCTGCCGCCGCTCCCCGACGGCTGCTTCGCGCTGGAGGACGTCGAACACGCGGCCGGTGAGCTGGTGCGCAAGATCCGCTCCTTCCGGCCGCAGGTGATCACCACGTACGACGAGAACGGCGGGTATCCGCACCCCGACCACATCATGACCCACAAGATCTCGATGGTGGCGTTCGAGGCGGCGGCGGACACCGAGCGCTTCCCGGAGGCGGAGTACGGACCGGCGTACCGGCCGCGCAAGCTGTACTACAACCAGGGCTTCAACCGGCCGCGCACCGAGGCGCTGCACAAGGCGCTGCTGGACCGGGGCATGGAGTCACCGTACGGGGACTGGCTGAAGCGGTGGGACGAGTTCGGGCAGAAGGAGCGCACGCTCACCACGCATGTGCCGTGCGCCGACTTCTTCGAGATCCGCGACAAGGCGCTGATCGCGCACGCCACGCAGATCGACCCCGACGGGGGCTGGTTCCGGGTGCCGCTGGAGCTTCAGAAGGAGGTCTGGCCGACGGAGGAGTACGAGCTGGCGAAGTCCCTCGTCGAGACCTCCCTCCCCGAGGACGACCTCTTCGCGGGCATCCGGGACAATGCCTGACATGAGCGCAAGCGCAAGCCTGGCAATGACGCACTTCGTCACCTTCGCGGCCAACGAGGTCGACGAGGACAAGGTGACCCCCGGCGTCCTCGGCTTCATCGTCTTCGCGGTGATGGCCGTGGCCATCTGGGGCCTGATGAAGTCGATGAACCGCCGATTGGGCAAGGTCGACTTCGAGGAACCGGCGCAGGACCCGGCGGAGGACCCGTCGGGCGCCCCGGCCGACGGCGACGGTTCCCCCGCGAAGACGGCGAAGAAGGCGAAGACGGCCGGTGCCACGCAGGCGGGCGGCGACGGCAGAGCGTAGACACCGGGCCCCGGGAACACCGGGGACACTGGGGAACCGGCGCGGCGGATACGCACCCCCGCCGCCCACCCCCACCCCCACCCCCACCCCCACCCCCACCCCCGCCCACCTTCAGGACTCCACGGCCACCCCCACCCCCATGACCTCCCGCGCATGGCGGCTCGGGACCATGCCCAGGCGCCAGGCCTGCCAGCCGGTCTCCAGGGTGATGCCGCGTTCCAGGAGGAGCTGGTAGGTGTCGAGGTAGGAGTCGAGCTTCGGGTCGCGGGCGGCATGGTGGGTGCGGGAGAGCTGGGTCAGTTCCTCCTGCGCGACGGCGGTGCCGACCTCCACGCCGCCCGGGGCCGCGTAGGGCAGCAGGGTGCAGCGCAGGAAGCGGGCCCAGTCCTCGCCGCGCCGGTCGCCGTACGAGGCGAACAGACCGACCGCCTCCTCGCACAGGGCCAGGGCCTGGGGGGTACGGGCATTGCCGGCGTCGACCACGGCCAGTTCCAGGCAGGTCCACGCCTCCCCGTGGGCGACGCCGATGCGCTGGAAGTCGGCGCGGGCGTCGACCAGGAGCTGGCGGGCGAAGCCGGAGTTGCGCAGGGAACCGGTCTGGGCGGCCCGCTGGTCACGGGTGACCCGGGCCGAGTGGTGGCGGGCGCAGGCGAGCCCGTAGACGTCCCGCATCCGGGAGAACATCGTCCGGGAGCGTTCGAGATCGCGGACCGCCTGATCGCGGTCGCCGTTCTCCTCCAAGGCCTGGCCCAGGTAGTACAGGGTCCACGCCTCACCGCGGGCGTCCTCGTTCTCGCGGTGCCGGGCGGCAGCCGCCCGTAGTTCGTCGACGGCCGGGGACGCGTCACCGGCGACCAGCCGGGCGCGGGCCAGCTGGGTCAGGGCCCAGGCCGTGCCGCGTGCGTCGCGGGTACGTTCGTACAGCTCCAGGGCGGATTGCAGGGCGGTCTCGGCGCGGGGTACGTCGCCGAGCCGGACGTACAGCTGGCCGAGCTGGTAGTGCGCCCAGGCCTCGCCGTGCACGGACTCGCCCGCGCGGTGCAGGGCCAGGGAGCGGGTGAGCAGGTCGAGGGCCTCGGCGAGATGGGCGCGGTCGCGTTCGACGGCGGCCAGCGCGTGCATGGTCCAGGCGCGGTCGGTGGCCAGTTGCGGGGCCGCCTGGAGGTCGAGCGCCTCGCGCAGCTTGGCCGCCGCCTCCACCAGATTGCCCTGGTGGTGCAGGGTGATGCCGAGCGAGCACAGGGCGCGGGCCGCCCCCGCGTCGTGATGCGCCTCCATGTAGAGGTCCACGACCGAGGTGAGGGTGGTGCGGGCCTTGTCCAGTTCGCCGAGCTGGCGGGCCGCGATGCCGGTGCGCCACTGCACCGAGCGGATCAGCAGGCCCTGGTCCACGGCCTGCGCCAGCTCGTTGATCTCGCCGAGCCGGTACAGGTCGCCGCGCAGCAGGCAGTAGTCGCACAGCGCGCCCAGCAGATTGAGCACCGCGCCCTGGTCGACGCCCTCGGCGTGCCGCAGCGCGGCCGTGATGAAGCTGGACTCGTCGTCCAGCCAGCGCAGCGCCTCGTCCAGCGAGGTGAAGCCGTGCGGGCCGAAGCGGTCCGAGCGGGTGGACATGTTGCCGTCGACCAGGCGCAGTACGGAGTCGGCGAGTTCGGCGTAGTTGACGATCAGCCGTTCCTGCGCGGCCGTGCGCTCCACCGCCTCCTCCTCGTCCAGGAGGCGGGCCTGGGCGAAGGCACGGACCACGTCGTGCAGCCGGTAGCGGTCGCCGCGCACCTGGTCGATGAGGCCCGCGCGGGCCAGCGCCGTCAGCCGGCGGCCCGCCTCCGCCTGGTCGGTGGCCAGCAGGGAGGCCGCCGCGGCGGCGCCCAGTGAGGCCCGCCCGGCCAGCGCGAGTCGGCGCAGCAGCCGCCGGGCCGGTTCGGGCTGGTCGGTGTAGCGCAGCCACAGGGCGCGTTCGACCGGGTCGACGGGTCCGTACGCCTCCAGGTCGGCGGCGAGCCGGCGGGGGGTGCGCGGGCCGAGCGAGGAACCGGCGACGCGCAGCGCGAGCGGCAGCCCGCCGCACAGCTCGGTGATCCGGTCGCCGGACTCGGCGTCGTAGGGCCCCGAGCTGTCCTGCGCCGCGGCGCCGAGCAGTTCCTCCGCCCCGGCCGCCTCCAGGGGCCGTACGGGCACGTGGTGCACGGACGCCTGGAGGCCGGGTGGCAGGGTGAGCGGCTCGCGCGCGGTGACCAGGACCAGGCTGTCGGAGCGCTCGGGGACCAGGGTGCGGATCTGCTCGGGGTCGACGGCGTCGTCGAGGACGATCGCGACCGGGACGCCGGTCAGATGCTGGTGGTACAGCTCGCTGAGCCGTCTGACCTGCTGGTCGGCCGACGAGCGTTCCCGGAAGAGCAGTTGCTCGCGCGGGGCGCCGAGCCGGTTGAGCAGATGCAGCAGGGCGTCGCGGGTGGACAGCGGCGGCTCGTCCGCGGTGTCGCCGCGCAGGTCGACCACGCAGGCGCCGCGGAACTGGTCCCTGAGGTCCTGCGCGGCCCGTACCGCGAGGGTCGTACGACCGCTGCCGGGCGGTCCGTGCAGCACGACCACCGTCGGGCGGGTCTGGGTGCTGGCCCGGCCCGCCTGGACCCACTGCCGGATCCGCCCCATCTCCTGGCGCCGCCCCGCGAACGGCCCGGTGGCCTCGGGAAGTTGACCGAAGGACTGTTCGAGCACGCTCCGCCCGCGCGCCGCCCCGCTCTTGTCGGCGCCGCGCAGCTGGGGTCCGCTCTTCTTGGGCCCGGTGGAGGCGGCCAGCACCCGCTGCTGGTCCAGGAACGGGCGGATGCCGCGCACCTCCAGCGCGGTCAGCCACTGGAGCCGCAGCTGTTCGGCGCCGCCGGGCTGCCCCTCGGCGCCGGCCCGGTGGTGCGCGGCCGGCAGATGCGCGCCGGCCACCTTCACCACCGTCGCGGCGGCGCCGACGACCCCGACGGCCACCCCCGCGCCGACGGCCGTGCCCGTCGTCGTGCCCAGCACCAGGTCGGCCACCACGGCGGCGACCGCGCCGACGCCCGCCACCAGCAGCGGGGTGCCGCCGCCGTCGCGGGCGTAGCGCTGGCCGAACGTCAGCCGCGCGGCGGCCGACTCGTCCAGCGCCCGGGTGTACGCCGCGTACTCCTCGGCGGCGTTCTGCGCCATCGCGTCGAGCGCGCCGCGTGCCCGTGACATCAGCACTTTCGGGTCCGTACGGCCCCCGGAGCGCCGTACCTCTTCCTCCACAGCCCGAGCCAACAGCCTCTCGGCGTCGGCCCGCTGACTGTCCCGCATGTCCCGTCCCCCTCCGACAGCACCACCTATGGGTGGTCAAGTGTGCTGCCCCGGGCGGGCCGGGGCGAGGGGGCGGACGGGGTCCGCACGGGTGTGGAGGGGGTGTGAAGTCGGTGGGGTGGGGGATGGGCGGTGCGCGGCGGTCGCCTGGAGGTCCGGGAGGCCGCCCGATGCGTGACGCGGGTCGGCCGGTGCGGCTGAGTGTCGGGCGCGCCGGGGCTCGGGCCGCCGACCGGCCGTCGGGCTCGCGCGCGCGGGTGGGCGGTACGGAAGCCCTGCGCGGGGTCAGGCTCTTGCGCGTGGGCGTGCGGGCGGTACCCGCCGGCCCGGCGGGGAGTCGGCTTCCGTCCTCCGCGAGGTGGTTGACCGGCGGAGCGGCGGCGACTTGGGCCGGGTGCGTCCCCTGCGGCCGTCGAGGAGCGTTCCCGGCGGCGGGGCGTCGGCGCGGGCCGGTCGCGGGCACCGGACGGCTGACCTGCCGGACGGCTGACCCGCGGGTCGGCCGCCTCGGCGCGCTGTCGACCCGTCGTGCTGCGGGTCGGCGGATTCGCTGGTCGGCCGGTTCGCCGCGCTGTCGAACTGTCGTGCCGCGGGTCGGCCGACTCGCCGCAGCGCCGACCCGCCATGCTGCCGGACGGCCGACTCGCCGGTGTGCCGACCGTCGGATGCCGGAACTCCCCGAGCGAGGCAGCACCCGTGCCGGTCCCCCCGGTGGCGACGGGCATTGTGAGAGGCTGAGTCGTATGAATCGGCTGGCCGGTGTGACCTCGCCTTATCTGCTTCAGCACGCTGACAATCCGGTCGACTGGTGGCCCTGGGAACCGGATGCCTTCGAGGAAGCACGGCGTCGCGACGTACCCGTTCTCCTGTCGGTCGGGTACTCGGCGTGCCACTGGTGTCATGTGATGGCCCACGAGTCCTTCGAGGATCAGGCCACCGCCGATTTCCTCAACGCGCACTTCGTCAGTGTGAAAGTGGACCGTGAGGAACGGCCCGATGTGGACGCCGTCTATATGGAGGCCGTGCAGGCGGCCACCGGGCAGGGTGGCTGGCCGATGACGGTGTTTCTGACGCCGGACGCCGAGCCGTTCTACTTCGGTACGTACTTCCCGCCCGCTCCGCGGCACGGCATGCCCGGCTTCCGGCAGGTCCTCGAAGGGGTGCGGCAGGCGTGGGAGCAGCGGCGGGAGGAGGTCGGCGAGGTCGCCGGGAAGATCGTCCGGGATCTCGCCGGACGGGAGATCTCCTACGGGGACGGCCAGGCGCCCGGCGAGCAGGAGCTGGCGCAGGCGCTGCTCGGGCTGACCCGGGAGTACGACCCGCAACGCGGCGGGTTCGGCGGGGCGCCGAAGTTCCCGCCGTCCATGGTGATCGAGTTCCTGCTGCGCCACCACGCCCGCACCGGCGCCGAGGGTGCCTTGCAGATGGCCGCCGACACCTGTGAGCGGATGGCCCGGGGCGGGATCTACGACCAGCTCGGGGGCGGGTTCGCCCGGTACTCCGTCGACCGCGACTGGATCGTGCCGCACTTCGAGAAGATGCTGTACGACAACGCGCTGCTGTGCCGGGTGTACGCGCATCTGTGGCGGGCCACCGGCTCCGAACTGGCCCGGCGGGTCGCCCTGGAGACCGCCGATTTCCTGGTCGGCGAGCTGCGCACCGCCGAGGGCGGCTTCGCCTCCGCCCTGGACGCCGACAGCGACGACGGCACCGGACGGCACACCGAGGGCGCGTACTACGTGTGGACGCCTCAGCAGTTGCGCGAGGCGCTGGGTGAGGAGGACGCGGCGCTGGCGGCGCAGTACTTCGGGGTGACCGAGGAGGGCACCTTCGAGGAGGGCGCCTCGGTGCTCCAGCTTCCGCAGCAGGAGGGCGTGTTCGACGCCGGGCGGATCGCCGGGATCCGGGAACGGCTGCTCGCGGTGCGCGGCGCGCGGCCCGCGCCCGGCCGGGACGACAAGGTGGTCGCCGCCTGGAACGGCCTCGCCGTCGCCGCGCTCGCCGAGACCGGCGCCTACTTCGACCGCCCCGACCTGGTGGACGCGGCCGTCGCCGCCGCAGACCTCCTGGTCCGGGTGCATCTGGACGACCAGGCCCGGCTGGTCCGGACCAGCCGGGACGGGCGGGCCGGGGCCAACGCCGGGGTGCTGGAGGACTACGCCGATGTCGCCGAGGGGTTCCTGGCGCTGGCGTCGGTCACCGGGGAGGGCGTCTGGCTGGAGTTCGCCGGGTTCCTCCTCGACCATGTCCTCGCCCGGTTCACCGACCCCGCGAGCGGCGCCCTGTACGACACCGCCGCCGACGCCGAGCGGCTGATCCGGCGCCCGCAGGACCCCACCGACAACGCCACCCCGGCCGGCTGGACCGCCGCCGCGGGCGCGCTGCTCGGCTACGCCGCGCAGACCGGCGCCGAGCCGCATCGCACGGCCGCCGAACGGGCGCTGGGCGTGGTCAAGGCACTGGGGCCGCGGGTGCCGCGGTTCATCGGCTGGGGGCTGGCCGTCGCCGAGGCGCTGCTGGACGGGCCGCGTGAGGTGGCGATCGTGGGGGCGGGGGACGCCGATCCGGACGGGCGCGTCCTGCATCGCACGGCGCTGCTGGGGACCGCGCCGGGGGCGGTGGTCGCGTACGGGGTGCCGGGGGGTGAGGAGTTTCCGCTGCTTGCCGGGCGGACGCTGGTCGGGGGGCGGGCGGCGGCGTATGTCTGCCGGCATTTCACCTGTGACGCGCCTACGTCCGATGCGGATGCCTTGCGGGCGGCGCTGGGCGGCTGAGGGTCCCCGCCGGGGGTTTCGGGGGCTTCTGCGGTTCGTCGGGTGCGGGCGGTCGGTGGCTGGTCGCGCAGTTCCCCGCGCCCCTTGGCGGCGTTGTCCGGCCGTTCCCCGTGCCCCTGTACGGCGTTGCCCCCACGGCGTCGACGGCTCGCTCGGATGGTCCGAATGTAAGGACCTGTCGGATTACGCCCCGCTACCTCATGGCGAGATCCGAAACACACTATTTATCGGAACAGCCCCCACATTTCACAGATCCCCCCTAGTCTCTCCACAGCTATGCGATGCCTGGGACCAGGTGTCGCACCCGGGGGACTTTTGGGGATCTGGGGGGATCTTTCTTGCTGACGTCTGTCTTCGTCGCCGCCGTGTCGCTGGCCCTGTTCTGGATGGCGGCGTTCACCCTGTGGTGGCAGATGCACGCGTGGCGTACGCCCGAGGTGCTCGCCTCGACCCGGTTCGGCAGACCCGACGGGGCCGAACACGTGTCGTTCTCGCTGCTGCTGCCCGCCCGCCATGAACAGGCCGTGCTCGACCACACCATCCAGCGGCTGCTGGAGTCCTCGCACACCGACTACGAGATCATCGTGATCGTCGGCCACGACGACCCGGAGACCACCGAGGTGGCCAGAGCGGCCGAGGAGCGCGACCCGCGTGTACGGGTGGTCGTCGACAACCACGAGAAGAAGAACAAGCCGAAGGCCATGAACACGGCCCTGCCGTACTGCCGCGGCGATGTCGTCGGAGTCTTCGACGCCGAGGACCAGGTCCACCCGGAACTGCTCGCCCACGTCGACCACGCCTTCCGCACCACCGGCGCCGACGTCGTCCAGGGCGGCGTCCAGCTGATCAACTTCCACTCCAGCTGGTACAGCCTGCGCAACTGCCTGGAGTACTTCTTCTGGTTCCGCTCCCGGCTGCATCTGCACGCGCAGAAAGGGTTCATCCCGCTCGGCGGCAACACCGTCTTCGTCCGGACCGAGGTGCTCCGGGAAGCCGACGGCTGGGACCCGAACTGCCTCGCCGAGGACTGTGACCTGGGCGTACGGCTGTCCAGCGTCGGCAAGAAGGTCGTCGTCGCCTACGACTCCGAGATGGTCACCCGCGAGGAGACCCCCGGCTCGCTGATGTCGCTGCTCAAGCAGCGCACCCGCTGGAACCAGGGCTTCCTCCAGGTGTACCGGAAGAAGGACTGGAAGCAGCTGCCCACCCTCGGCCAGCGGCTGCTCGCCCGCTACACCCTGATGACCCCGTTCATGCAGGCGTTCACCGGCCTCGTCATCCCGCTCAACGTGGCCATAGCGCTCTTCCTCGACGTGCCCGTGGGCATCGCCTTCATCACCTTCCTGCCGCTCGTCACCGCCCTGGTCACCTTCGTCTTCGAACTGGTGGGGCTGCACGACTTCGGCAAGCAGTACGGACTGCGCGTCCGCCTCGTCCACTACCTCAAGCTCGTCGCGGGCGGCCCCTTCTACCAGGTGCTCCTCGCCGGTGCCGCGGTCCGTGCCGTCTGGCGCGAGCAGCGCGGCCGTAACGACTGGGAACTGACCACCCACGTCGGCGCCCATCTCAGCTCGGCCCAAGCCACCCGGGACACCAAAGACGCCCGAGACATCCGAGAGGACGTCCACGCGTGACCTCCACCCTCGACGCGGTGACCACGACGGTTCCCGCGCAGCGCCAGCCTGTCCCCGAAACACCCCCGACCGGCCGGACCACGCCGCCCCGGCGGCGCCGCGTGTCCCGGCCCGACCTGCTGCTGTGCGGACTCCTGCTGATCGCGATCCTGCTCGTGCAGGGCTGGAACATCGCCGACTACCCCACTCTCAGCGACGACGAGGGCACCTACCTCGCCCAGGCGTGGGCCGTCCAGGAGGGCCGGGGCCTGGCCCACTACACCTACTGGTACGACCACCCCCCGCTCGGCTGGATACAACTCGCCGTCCTGACCTGGATACCCGCCTGGCTCAGCCCCGAGTCGATGACCGTCGGCACCATGCGCGCCGCGATGCTGCTCATCAGCGCGGTATCCGCCGTCCTGCTCTACGTCCTGGCCCGCCGCCTCGCCCTGCCCCGCTGGGCCGCCGGCCTGGCCATGGCCCTGTTCGGGCTCGCGCCGCTGTCCGTCATCCTCCAGCGCGAGATCTTCCTCGACAACATCGCCGTGATGTGGATGCTCCTGGCGTTCTGCCTCGCCGCCTCGCCCAACCGCCATCTCTGGCACCACTTCGGCGCCGGGATCGCCGCCGCGACGGCCGTGCTCACCAAGGAGACGATGCTCGTCATCCTCCCGGCACTGCTGCTCACCATGTGGCGCCACAGCCACCGCGACACCCGTAAGTTCGCGGTCACCGGAGCCATCACCGCCTGCGCCCTGATCGGCTTCTCCTACCCCCTGTTCGCCCTGCTCAAGGGCGAACTGCTGCCGGGCGAGGGCCATGTCTCCCTCTGGGACGGCATCACCTACCAGATGACGCGCCCCGGCTCCGGCTTCATCCTCGACGAGGGCACCGGCTCCTGGGGCGTCCTCCAGTCCTGGCTCTACTACGACCGGGTCCTGATCGCCGGCGGCCTCGCGGGCGCGATCCTGCTGCTGCTCACCTGGCGCTGGTCGGTCACCGCCCGCGCCCTCGCCGGACCGTCCCTGGTCGTCGCCATCCTCGCCCTGGTCGCCCTGCGCCCCAGTGGCTACCTCCCCGCGATGTACATCATCCAGGCGCTGCCCTTCCTCGCCCTGGTGCTCGCCGGGGGCACCGCCTCCGTCGCCCACGGCGTACTGCGCCGATGGCGCCGCCCCGGCGAGCGGCGGGCCGTCACCGGCGGCCGGTACGCCCTCGCCGCGGTCCTCGCACTCGCCGCGGGCGCCTACGTCGTACCGCGCTGGTACGAGGGTGACCGCACCGCCATGACCACCGACGCCAACGCGCCCTACCAGGCCGCCGCCGCCTGGATGGCCGACGAGGTGGCCGACCCCGAGGACACCCGCGTCCTGGTGGACGACGCCCTCTGGCTGGACCTGGTGCACGCCGGGTACGAACCCGGGCTCGGCGTCATCTGGTTCTACAAGGCCGACCTCGACCCCGCCGTCACCAAGACCATGCCCAACGGCTGGCGGGACCTGGACTACGTCGTCGCCTCGCCGACCGTACGCCGGGACGCCGTCGACCTGCCGAACGTACAGGCCGCGATCGAGCACTCGACGCCCGTGGCCGTCTTCGGGACGGGCGAGGACCGCGTGGAGATCCGCCGGATCACCGCCGAGGCCGGCACCGGAGGCGACCGATGACCCAGGACCACATCCTCGGCGCCGCCGCCCGGCTCAGTGCCGAGGTCCCCGAACCGGCCGCCGTCACCATCGTCGTACCGACCTTCAACGAATCCGCCAACGTACGGCAGCTGCTGGCGCAGATCACCGCATCGGTGCCCGCGCGCCTGCCCTGCGAGGTCGTCTTCGTCGACGACTCCACCGACGACACCCCCGACGTCATCCGGGACGCGGCGCGCGCCTGCCCCTACCCGGTGACCGTCCTGCACCGCGAGGAACCCGTGGGCGGCCTCGGCGGTGCCGTCGTGGAAGGCATCAAGAGCGCCGGGTCGGACTGGGTCGTCGTCATGGACGGCGACTGCCAGCACCCGCCCTCCCTGGTCCCGGAACTCGTCGCCACCGGGGAACGCGCGGGCGCCGGACTGGTCGTCGCCTCCCGGTACATCAAGGGCGGCAGCCGCGCCGGACTCGCCGGCAACTACCGCGTCGCCGTGTCCCGCGCGGCGACCTGGCTCACCAAGTCCCTCTTCCCGCGCCGGCTGCACGGCATCAGCGACCCCATGAGCGGCTTCTTCGCCGTCCGCCGCAGCGCCGTCACCGCCGAGATCCTCAAACCCCTCGGCTACAAGATCCTCCTCGAACTCGCCGTCCGCAGCCGCCCGCGCGGCGTCAGCGAGGTGCCGTTCGTCTTCCAGGACCGGTTCGCCGGCGAGTCCAAGTCCACCGCCCGCGAGGGCCTGCGCTTCCTGCGCCATCTCGCCGGGCTGCGCACCGCCTCGCCGGTCGCCCGGATGGTCGTCTTCGGGCTGATCGGCGCCACCGGCTTCCTGCCCAATCTGCTCGGGCTGTGGGGGCTGACGGCCGCCGGAATGCACTACGTGCCCGCCGAGGTGGTCGCCAACCAGTTCGGGGTCGCCTGGAACTTCCTGCTCATCGAACGGCTGCTGTTCCGCGACCGGCGCCGCTTCCGGGCCTGGTGGGACCGGCTCGGCCGGTTCGCGCTGCTCGCCAACGCCGATCTGCTGCTGCGCATCCCGCTGATCGCGCTGCTCGTCGGCAAGTTCGGCATGGAGGCACTGCCCGCCACCGCGCTCGCGCTGGTGACGACATTCGTCCTGCGCTTCGTCGGGACCGAGGCGCTGGTCTATCTGCCCCGCACAGGGAAGCGGGACAGCCGCACGGAAAGCGGTACCGCAAGGGAGAGCCGAGTGAACGACACCACCGCGCGCAGTACAGAAGTGAACACAGAAGTGAACGCAGAAGTGAGCGACACCGCCGCCGGCAGCGCGGGAGCGAACGGCACCGCCGCCGGCAGTGCGGAGGGGAGAGCCGCATGAGACGGAGCCGAAGCACCGGACGCCGGTCCGCCACCGCGCTCCTCGCCGTCGCCGGACTGACCGGCGGGCTGCTGCTCACCGCACCGCAGGCCGCGTCCGCCGCCAACCTGATCACCAACCCCGGCTTCGAGACGCCCGGCAGCGGTGACATGCCCGCCTGCTGGTCCAAGTCCGGGTGGGGCGACAACGACTTCACCTTCGAGACGACCTCCGACGCCCACTCCGGGAACAGCGCCATGAAGGTCTCGCTGACCCGCCGGGCGGACGGCGACCGCAAGGCGCTGATCACCGAGTCCGCCGCGTGCGCCCCGGTCGTCACGGCGGGCAAGCAGTACGACCTGTCGCTCTGGTACAAGACGACGACCCCGGACGCCAACCTCACCCTGTTCCGGCACGACGCCACCGCGGGCTGGCAGTACTGGACCGACCTCAAGACCCTGGACATGGCCGGGACCTGGACCGAGGCGAGCGTCCGCACCCCCGAGATCCCGGCCGGCACCGACCGCATCACGTGGGGCGTCTCGGTGTACGGCACCGGCTCCGCCACCACCGACGACTATCGCATGGAGCAGGTCGCCGACCCGATCCCGGACCCCGAGTGCACGGGCACCGCAGAGGAGTGCGCGAACGGCCGCTGGGATGTGCTGCCGGTGCAGAACCCGGTGCGCTCCATGCACTCGGTGGTCCTGCACAACGGCAAGGTGCTGCTGATCGCCGGGTCCGGCAACGACCCGGAGATGTTCGAGGCCGGCACCTTCACCTCCGCCGTCTACGACCCGTCCGACGGCACCTACGAGGTGATCCCCACCCCCGACGACATGTTCTGCGCCGGACACGTCCAGCTCCAGGACGGCCGGGTGCTGGTGATGAGCGGCAACAAGGGCTATCCGTCGGCCGACGGCACCGTCGGCTACCAGGGGTACAAGGACTCGTACATCTTCGACCCCGAGACCGAGACGTACATCAAGACGAACGACATGAACGACGGGCACTGGTATCCGTCGGCGACCATCCTCGGCAACGGTGACGTGATCTCCTTCGGCGGGCTGAAGGAGGACTCCACCGGGTCGGTCACCGCCGAGCTGTGGTCCGAGGCCGAGCAGAAGTGGCTGCCGATCTGGCAGGTCAACCAGACCTGGTCCTACTGGGGCCTGTACCCGTCGATGATCCTGATGCAGGACGGGCGGCTCTTCTACTCCGGCAGCCATGTCTTCGGCAACAACATCCCCGGCACCGGCTCCGCGATCTACGACTACGACGCCAACACCATCACCCAGGTGCCCGGCCTCCAGGACAAGGACGAACGCGACCAGTCGGCGAGCGTGCTGCTGCCGCCCGCGCAGGACCAGAAGGTCCTCACCATCGGCGGCGGCAACATCGACTCGAACCCGGAGGCGAACCGGCTCACGGACGTCATCGACCTCAAGGAGCCGAACCCGGCCTACGTCGCCGGGCCGCCGCTGCCGCAGGGCACCGTCGATCTCGGCGGGGGTCCCGTGCCGCAGACCGGTGACCAGGGCAAGATGTATCTCTCCGCGGTGCTGCTGCCCGACGGAAAGGTCCTGGAGACCGGCGGGGCGCTGCACAACCGGGCCAACCCGGTCTTCGAGTCCTCCCTCTACGACCCGCAGACGGGCACCTTCGATCCGGTGGCCGCCGATCCCGAGGCGCGGGGCTACCACTCGTCCGCCTTCCTGTTGCCGGACGGCCGGGTGATGACCACCGGCGACAACCCGGGCAACGGTTCCTGGAACCACAATGTCTCGATCTACACCCCGCCGTATCTCCTCAAGGGCGACCGGCCCGCGATCACCTCGCTGATCGACACCGAGTGGACGTACGGCGACACCCAGCGGATCACGGTGGACCGTCCGATCGCCAAGGCGGAGCTGATCCGGCCGGCGGCGGTGACCCACTCCTCCGACCCGAACCAGCGCTTCGTGGACCTCCCGCTGACCGTCGACGGCAACAACATCGACCTGAACGTCACGAGCAACCCCAACCTCGCACCGCCGGGCTGGTACATGCTCTTCGCGGTCGACGCCAACGGGGTGCCGTCGGTGGCCGAGTGGGTCCACCTCGGGGGACCGCAGGCCCTCGCGGCGACCGACGCGTCCGCCCATGTCCATGACTTCGCGGACGACCTGTCCGGCAAGGTCACCAAGCCCGGCAAGAAGCGGGCCTCCCAGCCGGTGTCCCCGACGGTCTCCGGCTGCGACCGGCACTACGGCTCCGCCAACGTCTGTGTGCCGACCGCCTTCCCGGCGGAGGTGAAGGCGACGACGGCGTCGCGCTGCGCGTGGCTGGCCGCCAACGATTACGGCCGCCTGAAGGTGAACGGCAAGGACGACCCCTTGAAGCTCGACCCCAACAGGGACGGAACGGCGTGCGGAAAGGGGGACATCAAGAAGCGCCGCTAGCCGAGGCAGGGGCACGGGGCGCGGCGCTCACCCGCGCAAGAGGGGTACCTCCCCCGGAGGGGGTACCCCCAGCCCACCCGTGCCGCCCCCCAGGGGCGCGGGGAACCGCGCACGGTGGTGGAGCCGAGGCGGCGCCTTGGACGCAGGCGAGCCGCAACCCCACAGGGGCGCGGGGAACTGCGCGACCAGCCACG
Organism: Streptomyces sp. NPDC059477; assembly: GCF_042749375.1. Classification (NCBI taxonomy): domain Bacteria; kingdom Bacillati; phylum Actinomycetota; class Actinomycetes; order Kitasatosporales; family Streptomycetaceae; genus Streptomyces; species Streptomyces sp. NPDC059477. The sequence continues at coordinate 82,659 of NZ_JBHYUG010000004.1, forward strand.
GACGGCCCGCAGATGGCCGACTACCGAGGACGCCCGGCCGCCGCAGGCACCCCGCCAAGGACATCCACCGCCCGATCGACCAGATCCGTCAGATCATCGCGATGGCCACGCTCGGCCCAGTACAGCGTCGCCTCCATCAACCCCCCGACCAGCGACATCGCCCACACCCGCACCTCCAGCGAAGCGGCATCCCGCCCGGTGCGCTCCGCGATGGCCCGGCACAGCACCCCACCGGTCACCGACATGCTCTCCATCACCCGTGACCGCACCGCCGGCACCTCGACCATCAGCCGGGTCCGCAGCCGCACCACCTCGGAACCCTCCTGGAAGCCGAGAACCAGCGCCCGGTGCAGCACGAACCGCAGGGATTCGAGCAGCGGCTCGTCCGCCGGACGCCGTCGCAGCTCCTCCTCCATCAGCGGGTCGTACTCGTCGGTGATGACGATGTCCTCCTTCGCCGGGAAGTACCGGAAGACGGTCGACGGCGACACCTCCGCCCGGTCGGCGATCTGCTCGACCGTGGTGGCGTCGTACCCCTGCTCCGCGATCAGCTCGTACGTCGCCGTACGGATCGCCGTCCGGGTCTTGATCTTCTTCCGCTCACGAAGTCCCAGCCGAGGGCGGTCGGCGGCGGAGCCGGTCGGGGAGGAGGTCTGTGCGGCCGTCATACGATCATTGTCGGGCATCGCCGCTGGCGGCGGCCATGCCGATGACGCCCCCTGTCCCGGGCGCCCGGTACGCCTACACCTGCTGGTACGCCACCAGCGAGATGCCCACGTAGTGCACGACGAACGCCGCCAGGGTGAAGGAGTGGAACACCTCGTGGAAGCCGAACCAGCGCGGTGACGGGTTGGGCCGCTTGATGCCGTAGATCACCCCGCCCGCGCTGTAGAGCAGACCGCCGACGACCACCAGGATCAGGACCGCGATGCCGCCCGTCTTGAGAAAGTCCGGGAGGAAGAACACGGCCGCCCAGCCCATCGCGATGTAGCACGGGGTGTAGAGCCAGCGCGGGGCGCCGACCCAGAAGACCCGGAACGCGATCCCGGCGAGCGCCGCCGCCCAGATGCCCCACAGCAGCCACTGACCCTTGGCCTCGGGGAGCAGCAGCATGGTCAGCGGGGTGTACGTACCCGCGATGATCAAAAAGATGTTCGAATGGTCCAGGCGGCGCAGGATGCCGTCCATCCGTGGGCTCCAGGTGCCCCGGTGGTACAGCGCGCTCACCCCGAACAGCAGGCAGGCCGTGAGCGCGTAGATCGCGCAGGCGAGCCGGGCGCGGGGTGTCTCGGCGAGGGCGGTGAGCGCCAGACCGGCGACGACCACCGCGGGGAACATGCCCAGATGCAGCCAGCCGCGCAGCTTGGGCTTGACCGGATCCGGCAGGGTGAGAGCGGCGGAGACGCGATCGGCGACCGTTGTGTCCTTCGGCGCGTCGGAGGCGGGCGCAGTCATTGTCCGATGGTACCCACGCCACGTTAAGCCGTGGATCAGCCCCCCGAACGGAGTGGCCGGACTCTCACGGCAGTTGGCGCCGGACCTCCCAAAAGACGGTCACACGAACTCAATGTGCACGCAAAGAGACGAGAAGAAACACAGAGTTACGTGGCATTCCTCACGCCGCTCAGGTGGGCGGCCTTCTGGACAAATGCGCGGCCACCTCGGATGATCAGATGAGTGCGGTCGGCACCGGATGAGCGCCTTGTGCAGCAGGAGTGCGGAAGCTGCGAAGCGTCCGGGTCGTGGCCCCCACGGGGCAGTCAGTGACAAAACCCTCAACAAGGAGCGATCGTGGCGCGCGATATCGCGGCTCCCCCCGTCATCCCGACCCGACACCAGGAACTGATCTCGTGGGTCAACGAGATCGCGGAACTGACCGAACCGGACAGTGTGGTCTGGTGTGACGGATCCGAGGCAGAGTACGAGCGCCTGTGCGGGGAGCTCGTCGAGAAGGGCACCTTCCGCAGGCTCGACCCGGTCAAGCGCCCCAACTCCTACTACGCGGCCTCCGACCCCACCGATGTCGCCCGCGTCGAGGACCGCACCTTCATCTGCTCCGAGCAGGAGGAGGACGCCGGTCCCACCAACCACTGGAAGGCTCCCGCCGAGATGCGGGAGATCTTTTCGGGGGAGAAGGGGCTGTTCCGCGGCTCGATGCGCGGGCGGACCATGTACGTCGTGCCCTTCTGCATGGGCCCGCTGGGCTCGCCGCTGTCCGCGATCGGCGTCGAGATCACCGACTCGGCGTATGTCGCCGTGTCCATGCGCACCATGACCCGGATGGGGCAGCCGGTCCTGGAGGAGCTGGGCACCGAGGGCTTCTTCGTGAAGGCCGTCCACACCCTGGGCGCCCCCCTCGCGCCGGGCGAGCAGGACGTCCCCTGGCCCTGCAACCAGACCAAGTACATCTCCCACTTCCCCGAGGACCGCGAGATCTGGTCCTACGGCTCCGGGTACGGCGGCAACGCCCTGCTCGGCAAGAAGTGCTACGCCCTGCGGATCGCCTCCGTCATGGCCCGCGACGAGGGCTGGCTGGCCGAGCACATGCTGATCCTCAAGCTCACCCCGCCGACCGGCGAGGCCAAGTACGTCGCCGCCGCCTTCCCGTCCGCCTGCGGCAAGACCAACCTCGCCATGCTGGAGCCCACGGTCTCCGGCTGGACGGTCGAGACCATCGGCGACGACATCGCCTGGATGCGGTTCGGTGAGGACGGGCGGCTGTACGCCATCAACCCCGAGGCCGGTTTCTTCGGCGTCGCGCCCGGCACCGGCGAGCACACCAACGCCAACGCCATGAAGACCCTGTGGGGCAACTCCGTCTTCACCAATGTCGCCCTCACCGACGACAACGACATCTGGTGGGAGGGCATGACGGAGGAGACCCCGGCCCACCTCACCGACTGGAAGGGCAACGACTGGACGCCCTCCGCCGAGGTCCCGGCCGCCCACCCCAACGCCCGCTTCACCGTGCCGGCCGCCCAGTGCCCGATCATCGCGCCCGAGTGGGAGGACCCCAAGGGCGTGCCGATCTCCGCGATCCTGTTCGGCGGGCGGCGCGCCACCGCCGTACCGCTGGTGACCGAGTCCTTCGACTGGAACCACGGCGTCTTCCTCGGCGCCAACGTGGCCTCCGAGAAGACCGCCGCCGCCGAGGGCAAGGTCGGTGAGCTGCGCCGCGACCCGTTCGCCATGCTGCCGTTCTGCGGCTACAACATGGGCGACTACATGGGCCACTGGGTCGAGGTCGCCAAGGGCCGGGACGCCGCGAAGCTGCCGAAGATCTACTACGTCAACTGGTTCCGCAAGAACGACGAGGGCGCGTTCGTGTGGCCCGGCTTCGGTGAGAACTCCCGCGTCCTGAAGTGGATCGTGGAGCGGCTGGACGGCAGGGCCGAAGGGGTCGAGACGCCGATCGGTGTGCTGCCGACCCGGGCCGCGCTCGACACGGACGGGCTGGACCTCTCCGAGAGCGACCTGGAGTTTCTGCTCACGGTCGACAAGGAGATCTGGCGGGAGGAGGCGGCGCTGGTGCCCGACCACCTCAACACCTTCGGTGATCACACGCCCAAGGAACTGTGGGACGAGTACCGGGCGCTGGTGGCGCGGCTGGGCTGAGGCCCTCTCTGTGCTCCGCGGTCGGCCGGAACCGACAGTGCCCTGACCAGCAGTATCGTCACGGCCGGCCGCGGGTTGTGCGCGCACAACGGCGTGCGTGGATTGTGGGCCTGCCCCGGTTGTTCCCGTCCGCCCCGACGGGGGTGGGGCGGGCCCTCGCCGTTTGTTGTCGGTTGTTCGCCGGGTGCGGGACGGTGGTCGCTTCTCGCGCCCACGCGGCGGAGCCGCATATCGATACAGCCCCGCGCCCCTGAAAGACGCGCCGGTCCGCGCGCCCCCAAGAGACAGGTCCGTCAGCCCTGGCGGTCTTCCAGATAGCGGGTGTGGGACTCCTGGCGTCTTGCCTCTGTTTCTCTCAGGGTGGTGGCCAGGTGGTGGGCCTCCTCGGTGAGGACGGCCAACTGGCGTTCCAGGTGTTGTTCGGGGGGGTCCTGGCCCGGGGTCATGCGGTGCCACCAGCGGGTGCGTACGAAGGCGTGCACCGCCTCCGGGATGTCCTGGCGGACCGTGCGGGAGACCGTGTGGACGGCCTCCGGGTCCTGGGCGAGGATCTCGGCGACCCAGCCGGGGTCCAGGAGGGCGTCCAGGAGGTCGGTCAGGACGCGCAGGCGGGTGGCGGTGGCCGGGGGGAGGTCCACGTCGGCGAGATAGTCGCCGAGCTTGGTGAAGTCGGCGCGGATCTCGTCCAGTTGGGCGGACGGGTCGGGGAAGTCGGGGAGCGCGGGGCGCTCCGGTGGGGCGATCAGCGCGCCCGCGCCGTACAGGCCGAGGACGACGACCGGCCAGTACGGGCCCGCCACCCCCGTGAAGGTGAGGACGAGACCGAGCAGGCCGCAGACGCTGCCGGTGATGTTCTTGCGGGACTCCAGATAGCCGGCGAACCGGCCGACGAGCCTATTGGTAGCCACGGATCTCCTCGAAGGCGCCGTCGAGCGAGCCCTCCTGGGCGTCGAAGAGCCGGCCGCCGGTCAGTTCGGCGATGTGTTCCAGTTCCGCGCGGTCGGAGTCGCCGAAGAGGATGGTGAAGACGGGGGTCTGCCGGCCGGTGGCGTCCAGAGCGGCGTAGAAGCCGTCGAAGTCGTCGGGGCCGGTGCCCGCGGTGTTCTCGCCGTCCGTCATCAGCACGATCGAGGTGAAGGTGTCCCGGTCGGTGCTGAGATGGTCGTACGCCTGCTCCAGCGAGGTGTAGATCGCGGTGTCCCCCTCGGCGCGCAGCGCGTCGGCGTCCCGGCGGATGGCCTCGCGCCCGGCCTCGGGGTCCTTCGGGTCGAGGACATGGGTGCGCACGCTCTTCACGTCCGAGCCGAACGGCATCAGGGTGACCTCCTCGCGCTCGCGGAACTCGCCGGTGAGATCGGTGAGCGCGCTCTTGAGCCGGTCCAGGCGGTCGCCCTGCATGGAGCCGGAGGTGTCGAGGACGTAGACCGTCCGCGAGGGGCGGCGCAGTTCGTTCTCGTACGAGTCGAGGAGGCCGTCCGCCACCGACTGGCTGCCGGGGAAGGGGAGTTCGCGGCGGCGTGCCGTGTCCAGGCCGGGGGCCGGGGCGACCGACGGGACCACCGGACGGCGGTGGGTGCGGTCGGTGATCTCGCGCTGGACATCGGGCGAGCGCAGTGCCTCGGTGAGCCGGCGGACGTCCTCGCGGGCCGACTTGGGGGAGGCGGCCAGGGTGGAGACCGGGTAGTCGGCGGTGATCACGCCGTCGGTGGGGCGGATGACGGTGAGGTCGGGCAGGCCGGTCAGCACGGACTCGTAGTTGAGGAGCGCGTCGACGGTGCCGCGCCGGTCGTACGCCTCGGCCAGCCAGCCCGAGGACCCCGAGGTCAGCTGCTGCCCCTGGAAGAACTCCTTCAGCCGGGGCGTGGCCTTCTCGACGTCGGCGTCGGTGAGCGCGGACTGGGCGCCGGAGAGCGCGGACGCCACCGAGACCAGGGTGGAGAAACCGGAGTTGGAGCGGGCCGGGTCGGTCATCCCGTATGTCAGTTCGCCGTCCCGGACGGCCTCCTCGACCTGTGCCCAGGTGACGTCCTCGGGGTCCCAGCCCAGGGCCTGCACGGTGGCGGGCTTGACGCCGATGGCGACCGGGCTGGCCATCACCGAGGTCTCGGAGATGATCTTCCCGGCGGCCTCGGGGCGCAGCCGCAGATAGTCGTTGGACGCCAGCCAGACCGCGTCGTAGGACGTGTCGGCCTCGCCCGCCGCGATCAGGTCCACGGCGTCGAGGGTGCCCATGTAGGTGGGCTTGACGGTGATACCGGTCTCCCGGCGGACCAGGTCCAGGACCGGCGTCATGTCGCTCAGCTCGCTGGAGGCGAGGACCCGCAGGGTCCCCTCCTCGTAGGTCTGCTGGGGGGCCGGGTCGGAGTCGTCGAGGGCAGAGCACCCGGTGAGCAGGGCGAGCGTGGCGAGTGCGACGGCGACACGGCCGCGTCTGATGGTGGGTCTCATGGTGCGTCTGATGCTGCGTCTCATGGGGTTTTTCATGGTGTTCTTCATGCGGGGCCGCCCCCTTCGAGCGCGCCCTGTGAGCGGCTGCGCTCCAGATAGGCGCCGGCGTGCTGGAGTTCGGTGGTGAGCGAGGCGACGGTGTTCGCCATGACCTCGGTGGCCTGCACCTTGTAGGAGTCGATGGCGTCGAGCGTGCGGTAGATCTGCTGGAAAGCGGCGCGCAGCGTCTCGGCGCCGACCGCCGGGTCGGCCGCGATCCGCTGGATCTCGCCGCTCTGTGTGGACAGCATCTCGGCGTTGGCCCGGATCAGGTCCTCGGTGGTCCCGCGCAGGGCGTTGACCTGCTCGATGACCTTCTTCTGGTGGTCGAGCGCGGACGCCAGCATCACCGAGATCCGCAGCGCGGAGACGGTGGTCGTGGCGGCCCGGTCGACGCCCTTGATCAGCTCGTCGTTGTTGCGGCGTACGACGTCCATGGCGAGGTAGCCCTGGGCGCACACCGCGAGCTGGGTGAGCAGGTCCTGGTGCTTCTGCCGGACGGGGAAGAGCACATCGGCGCGCAGCGAGTCGGCGGACTGCGGATCGGTGGTGTCGACCCGGGCGATGTGCGACTCGACGGCCGTGTCCAGGGCCTGGGTCAGGACCACGTACTCCTGGAGCTTGCCCATGGCCTCCCACAGACGGACCCGCTCGGTCTGCAACGCGGCGTTGTCGCGGCGCAGTTCGTCCTGTCCGCCGCGCAGCGAACCCACGATCCGGTTGAGGGTGCCCTGGGCGGACGCGTACTTGGCGAGATGGTCGCGCAGCTTGTTGCCGCCGGGCAGCCGGGAGAGGAACCTGCGCCCCTTGGCGGCGGGCAGCTCGCGCGGGTCGAGATCCTCCACGACCCGCCGCAGCTCGACCAGCGAGCCCGCCACCTGCGACTGGGCGTCCCCGCCCTTGCCGGGCAGACTGCGTACGGTCCGCTCCAGCATCCGGTTGGACTGGGCGGTGGCGGCCCGCATCTCGCCCGCGCCCAGCGCGGTGATCTCGCCGACCTTGCCGGCGAACTCGGGGGAGCGGGCGTCCAGGGCGGCGAGAGCGGCCACATAGTCGGCGGCCTTGCGCGCCATGTCGGCCCGGACCTGGTCGTCCACCGGGACGAGCCCGCCCGCCTTCTCGCGCGGCACGGCGGCCACCGGTTCGGGCGGGGTCAGGGTGAAGGTCTCGTCACTGCTGCGGCTGGTGTTCTGACTGGTGCTGGAGCCCAGGAACCCATCGAAGTCGGTCATGCTCGTGCTTCCCCCTATCCGCCCGCCCGGCGGGCCATGTCGCGCAGCACCTGGGAGGTGGGCACGGGCGCCTGCCGGACGCCGGTCAGCTGCTGGTTCAGATAGTCGGTGAGGTCCGCGGTGGCCTCGATGAACTCGGGCGCTGCGCCCTGCGGCCGGAAGCCGTACTCGACGGCCAGCTCCCGCAGCGTCGGGTCGGTGCTGAGGAGTTCACCGACCGCGCGGCCGTCGTCGGTGAGCGGTACGACGGTGTGGTCGCTGTTGACGGTGGTGTCCGGGTAGAGCACCACCAGGTCGTCGATGCCCTGGCCGGCCGTGAGCAGCGCGGCGATCTGCGACTCGTACACCCACACCAGCGGGTTGCCGACGCCGCTGATGAAGTCCCGGAAGGCCGCGTCGGAGCTGGCGGGCTGCGAGCCCTGCACGCTGACCAGCTTGCGCAGCAGCGGTGCGGTGCGCTCGATGTCGGCGTCGGCGGCGACGACCTGGCCGCCGCCCGCGACGTAGGAGGTGGCGGCGAGGTAGAGGGCGCCGGAGTTGGAGGTCTCGGGGTCCGTGGTCGCGATGTAGAGGGTCCCGGTCAGCTCCCCGTACTTCGGTGCCCCCTTGAGGTCCTGCCAGCGCTGGTCGTCGCGGGCGGCGTCCAGCAGGGCGGACATCTTCAGCGTGCCGCGATGGGCGTCGACGGTGGCCAGTCCGTTCTGCTCCAGCACGTCGGCGGCGTTGCTGTGGGCGACGACGACGAGCGGCGAGTAGAAGGGGCGCGGCAGGGGCTGCCGTACGTCCAGCTTCTCGGCGAGTTCGTCGGCGGGCGCCTGGCTGGAGGGGAAGGCGAAGTCGTAGCCCTTGAGGTCGAGTCCTTCCATGGCCCAGGACCCGGAGGTCTCGGCGTCGACGGCGTAGCCCTTGGCGGCGAGGGCGTCCACCACCTTTTGGTCGGCGAAGAACTCAGCCTTCTCCGACCCGATGACAGCGGTCACGGTCTTCGTTGCCGGACCTGTGTCCTCGTTGTCCGGGCCGGCGAGAACGGCTGCCACCACGCCGCCGATCAGCACTGCCGCGAGGACTGTCCCAGTGATTCGTCTCACCTGACGCAGCGTGCTCCCGGAACCCAACGTTCCCCGACTGACAGAGTGAACGAGAGGTGACGTACCGGTCCCGGATCGCCACGGAGATCAAAACGGGCGGGACTGTAGGTCCTGCGGCTCCGCCGCGTGGGCGCGAGAAGCGGCCACGGCCCGCACCCGCCCGACAACAATGTGTGGCACCCGGTCCGCGCGTCTCTGCGGGTGCACGCGGACCGGGGCCGTTCGAGAACCCCCTGGGGGGTGCGGGGGTCAGCTGGCAGCGGTGAGCGACGGCAGCGCATCCGCGTGCGCGTCCATCCGCTCAGCCACCAAAATCGCCACCACCGTGTCCGCCCGAGAAGCGGCGACAACCAACGCCCGCCCGGCAAGGGCATGCGCCCGGGCGTGCAGCACCGGTACCGAGGCATCGGCAAGCCCCCCGGAGGGGACCGGCGACACCCCGCCCCGCAACCGCGCCACCTGCTCCGCGAGCCGCACGGAAGCGGCGTCCAGGTCGGCCGAGGGGACCGACTCCCGCAACTCCTCGGTAACGGCGAGCAGCGCGGCGAGATGGCCCGCGAGCTGGATGTCCAGCTCCTCCTCACGGGACCGGTGGGGGAAGTCGGAGCGGGCGCCGGCCACCGTGCTGTGGACCGACTTGGTACGGATCGGTTCGTACATGGATGGCCTCCTGTGCTCGACAGAAACCATCCTAGCTTGGATTAAGTCTAAAGTAGACCGGAACACGGAACCGGCCCGGACAACCGCACGGAGTGAGCGTCAGGGCTGCCCGTAGCCGTCGAGGAAGGTCCCGATCCGGGTGACCGCGTCCTTCAGGTCCCCGGCGGTGGGCAGGGTCACGATCCGGAAGTGATCGGGTTCGGGCCAGTTGAAGCCGGTGCCCTGGACGACCATGATCTTCTCGCGCCGCAGCAGGTCCAGCACCATCTGCCGGTCGTCCTTGATCTTGAAGACCTTCGGGTCGAGCCGGGGGAAGAGATACAGCGCCCCCTTGGGCCGTACGCAGGTCACGCCCGGGATCTGGGTGAGCGCCTCGTAGGCGACGTCCCGCTGCTCCTTGAGCCGCCCGCCCGGCAGCACCAGGTCCCTGATGGACTGGCGCCCGCTGAGCGCGGCGACGACCCCGTGCTGGCCCGGCATATTGGCGCACAGCCGCATGTTGGCGAGGACGGTGAGGCCCTCGATGTAGGACTCGGCGTGCGAGCGCGGCCCGGAGATCGACATCCAGCCGACCCGGTAGCCGGCCACCCGGTACGCCTTGGACATCCCGTTGAAGGTGAGCGTCAGCAGATCGGGGGCGACGGCCGCGGTGGGGGTGTGGGTGGCACCGTCGTAGAGGATCTTGTCGTAGATCTCGTCGGAGCAGACGAGGAGGTTGTGGCGGCGGGCGATGTCGGTGAGCCCGCGCAGCATCTCCTCGTCGTAGACCGCGCCGGTCGGATTGTTGGGGTTGATGATGACCAGGGCCTTGGTGCGGTCGGTGACCTTGCGCTCGATGTCGGCGAGATCGGGCATCCAGTCGGACTGCTCGTCGCAGCGGTAGTGCACGGCGGTGCCGCCGGAGAGCGCGACGGAGGCGGTCCACAGCGGGTAGTCGGGCGCGGGGACGAGCACCTCGTCGCCGTCGTCCAGCAGGCCCTGCATCGCCATGGTGATCAGCTCGGAGACCCCGTTGCCGATGAAGACATGTTCGACGTCGGTCTCTATGCCGAGCGTCTGGTTGTGCATCACGACCGCGCGCCGGGCGGCGAGCAGTCCCTTGGCGTCGCCGTACCCATGGGCCGTGGAGATGTTGCGGAGGACGTCCTCCAGGATCTCCGGGGGGCATTCGAAGCCGAACGCGGCGGGGTTTCCGGTGTTCAGCTTGAGGATGCGGTGCCCGGCCGCCTCCAGCCGCATCGCCTCCTCAAGAACCGGGCCCCGGATCTCGTAACAGACGTTGGCGAGCTTCGTCGACTGGATCACCTGCATGGCATGGAGCTTACGGCCGGGGGGCGGGGGCCGCGTGGTGCTTTCCGCCACATGAGACCCATGTATGACCCACACGGGACACGGGCAGGGCGGGGAGCGGGGAAGGGGGCCGGGGGGCGTTACCCCGGGTCACCCCTGTGTCCTGCGCACCGCCCGTCCGGCCAGTACGTCCGTCCGGTGGCCGTCCTCGATCACGGAACGGCCGTCGATCAGGACGTGCGGGATGCCCACCGGCAGGGTGCGCGGCGCCTCGAAGGTCGAGCCCGCCGCCACCGTCGCCGCGTCGAACAGGACGAGGTCGGCCCGGTAACCCTCCTTCACCGCGCCCCGGTCCGGCAGCCGCAGCCGGGCCGCCGGGCGGGACGTCAGCCGGGCCACGCACTCCTCCAGCGACAGCACCCCCAACTCCCTTACATAGCGGCCGAGATAGTGCGGGAAGGTGCCGTACGCCCGGGGGTGGGGCCGCGCGCCCTGGAGGATGCCGTCCGAGCCGCCCGTGTGGACGCGGTGCCGCATGATCAGACGGACGCTGTCCTCGTGGCCCACGTGCTGGAGGATCGTCGGGCCCAGCCGGTCCTCCATCAGCAGCCGGCGGGCCGTGGTCCAGGGGGACTCGGCGCGGGCGGCCGACGACTCGGCGACCGTACGGCCCACGTACCCCGCCAGCGCGGGGCTGGTCACGCCCGAGATCTCGACGGTCCCCCACTCCACCGGAACCCCGTGGCAGCCGTCCGAGCCGAGCACCTCCAGCTGGTGGCGGATCCGCTCGGCCGTCTCCGGATCGGCCAGCCGCCGCAGCACCGCCGCCGGGCCGCCCTCGCTCGCCCAGCCCGGCAGCAGCGCCGCCAGGGTGGTACTGCCGGGGGTGTACGGGTACGTGTCCAGGGTGATGTCGGCCCCGGCCGCCAGCGCCTCGTCCAGCAGGGCCAGCAGTTCGGGCGCGCGGCCCTTGTTCACGCCGAAGTTCATCGTGGCGTGGGCGAGGTGCAGGGCGCAGCCGGCCTCCCGGGCGAGGGTGACCATCTCCCGGTAGGCCTCCAGCGCCCCGGCGCCGTAGGAGCGGTGGTGCGGGCAGTAGTAGCCGCCGTAGGCGGCCACCACCCGGCACAGCTCGGTCAGTTCCGCGTCCGCGGCGTACATCCCGGGGGTGTAGGTCAGTCCCGAGGACAGGCCCACCGCGCCCTGCTCCAGGCCCTCCGCGACCAGCCGCCGCATCCGGCCCAGCTCGGCCGGCGTCGGCTCCCGGTCGTCCCAGCCGACCACCAGCGCCCGGACCGTGCCCTGCGGGATCAGATAGGCCGCGTTGACCGCGATGCCCCGGTCGAGGCGGTCCAGGTACTCGCCGACCGACCGCCAGTCGAAGTCGATGTCGTCGCCGTGCCCGTTCCAGCCGGTGATCGCCGAGCGCACCTCGGCGAGCGTACGGTCGTCCACCGGCGCGTACGACAGCCCGTCCTGGCCGATGACCTCCAGGGTCACGCCCTGCGCGGCCTTCGCGCTGTGATCGGGGTCGCGCAGCAGCGCCAGATCGCTGTGGGCGTGCATGTCGATGAAGCCGGGGGCGAGGGTCAGGCCCGCCGCGTCCAGCTCCCGGGTCGCCGTCGGTCGCCGGCAGCCCGCCGCCGCGGCCTCCTTGACGATCGAGACGATCCGGCCGCCGTCCACCACCACGTCCGCGCGGTAGGCGGGCGCTCCCGTGCCGTCGACGACATCCGCGTCCCTGATGACCAGCTCTGCCATGCTGCCGTGCTCCTAGAAGAACGTCCGTACGTATTCCACGACCGTGCCGTCCGCCTCGGCGACCGGGATCAGCTGCCACTTGTCGAACGAGGTGCACGGATGTGACAGGCCCATGCCGAGCCAGTCCCCGACCTCCAGGTCCGCCTCCGGTGCCGTGCGCAGCCAGCCGTGCTGGTCGGACAGGCCGGTCACCTCGACGCCGGTCGCCGCCCGCTCGGCGCCGCCGTCCCGGCGCACCACCTGGGCGAACGGCAGATGCAGATCGTAGGCCGCGTCCCGCTTGCCCGCGTTCACGAACGCCTGCTCGGGGGAGGGGCGGGAGACCACCTGGGCCCAGAGGCGGAACGCGGGCTCCAGGGCACCCTCCTGCGGGACCCGGTTGAACGGGGTCAGCTCCCGGTAGTGGCCGTCGTCGTGCGACACATAGGCGCCCGAGCGCAGCAGCTTCAGTACCGGCGCGGACAGCTCCGGGATCTGTGCGAAGACCTCCGCGACCGCGTCGAACCAGGCGCTGCCGCCCGCGCTCACCACGATCTCGTCCAGCCCGGCGAACCGGCCCGCCGCGTCGAGGTCCACCGCCAGCGCCACCAGCCGGCGCAGCCAGGCGTGCACCCGCTCCGGGTCGGCCCGTGGCACCTCGCCCTCGTAGCCCGCGACCCCGGCCAGCCGCAGCGTCGCCGTGGCGGCCACCGCGTCGGCGACCGCGGCGCACTCGGCCTCCGTGCGGACGCCGGTCCGCGCACCCGCGCCGGCGGCCAGTTCCACCACCACGTCCACCGGCCGGGGCGTTCCGGTCAGCGCCGCGTCCATCAGTTCCACGCCGCGCACGGAATCGACGTAGCAGACGAACCGGAAGCCGGGGTCCGCGGCCAGTTCGGCGGCGATCCAGCGCAGGGCCGCCGTGTCCACCAGTTCATTGGCGAGGAACACCCGCTGGACGCCGAACTCCCGGGCCACCCGCACCTGGTGGGGGACCGCGAGGGTGATGCCCCAGGCGCCGCGCTCGATCTGACGCTGGAAGAGCCGCGGGGCCATGGACGTCTTGCCGTGCGGCGCGAAGGCCAGGCCGTGGCGTTCGGCGTACGTCTCCATCAGCGCGAGATTGTGCTCCAGGCGCTCGGCGGACAGGGCGAGCACGGGCGTGGTGAAGCCGCCGGTGAACAGATTGCGGCGCTGGGCGGCCAGCTCGCCGACCGTCAGTCCGTCCGCGTCCGGGGGGAGGCCCTTGAAGCGGGGGCCGACCCGCTCCCCGGCGAGGGCGGCGAGACGGGCGAGTGCTTCGGAGCCGGTGACGTCCTTGTCGAGGGCCATGCAGCCTCCCTGGTCCGGTGATCTGGTGCGGTGGTGATCTGGTGCGGTGGTGCGGAGGTTCAGTGGTTCGGCGGATCAGTGGTTCGGTGATCCGTTGTGGTGATTCGGTGATCGGTCGTGGTGATTCGGTGATCTGATGCGAATGTGCCGACGCATTGAACCGTTGCGTTGCGCTGTGTGCAACGTTCATTGCGTATGTCGCTCACTGCTGTCTAACATCTCGGCCAACGCGAGGTCAACGCAGCCGCCTCGCCCAGGCCGAGGGAGCCACACCATCGTGACGGTCACCGGACCCACCCCCGACGTCGTGGACGTCGTAGCGCTCGGCGAGTCCATGGTCACGTTCCTTCCCTCCACGCCGGGCCGCCTCGCCGACGTGACCGCCTTCGAACGGGGCATCGGCGGCGCCGAGTCCAACGTGGTGTGTGTCCTGGCCGCCGCCGGGCACACCACCCGCTGGGTCAGCCGGGTCGGCGCCGATCCCTTCGGCGACCACCTGATCACCGCCATCGGCGGCTACGGCGTGGACACGACGGCGGTCCGCCGGGACGCCGGGCGGCCCACCGGCATCTACTTCCGCACCGCCGGGGACCGCGCCACCGACGCCCACGAGGTGGCGTACTACCGGGCGGGCTCGGCGGCCTCCGCGATGTCCGTGACCGACGTGGACCTGGCCGCCGTACGGGCCGCGAGGGTGCTGCATCTGTCCGGGATCACGGCCGCGCTGTCGGCGAGCTGTCAGGACCTGCTGCGCGAGCTGCTGGCCCCCCGCGCCGGGCGCCCCCTCGTCTCCTTCGACGTCAACCACCGCTCCCGGCTCTGGCCCTCCGGCGGCGACGGCCCCGCCGTACTCCTGGAACTGGCCCGCGGCGCCGATGTCGTCTTCGTCGGACAGGACGAGGCCGAGGAGGCGTGGGGAGTGACCGGCGGGCCGGAGCGCATCCGGGAGGCGCTGCCCGAGCCCGGCGTGCTGGTGGTCAAGGACGGCGGACGCGGGGCGACCGCCTTCGGCCCCGAGGCCACGCCCCCCGCCTTCGTCCCCGCCCCCCGGGTCGCCGTCACGGCCGCCGTCGGCGCCGGGGACGCCTTCGCCGCCGGGTTCCTCTCCGCCACCCTGCGCGCACTGCCCGTCCCCGACCGGCTGCGGCACGGCCACCTCATGGCCGCCGCCGCCCTGACCGCCCCCGGCGATCTCGCCGCCCCGCCCGCCCGCGACCGCGCCGACCGGCTTGCCGCCCTGGACGACGAGGCGTGGGGGAGACTGCGACTCGGCCCCGGCTGGACCCACGCCGCCGACCGGGCCGAGGAGGAGGTACCCACCCCATGAGCCAGACCGTCGACCGCGCGCTGAGCATCCTTCCGCTGCTCGCCGAGGGCCCCGCCGACCTCGGGCAGGTCGCCGAGCGGCTCGGCGTCCACAAGTCCACCGCCCTGCGCCTGCTGCGCACCCTGCACGAGCACGGCCTCGTCTACCGCCAGTCCGACCAGCGCTACCGCCTGGGCGCCCGGCTCTTCTCGCTCGCCCAGGAAGCCATGGAGAACCTGGACATCCGCGAGATCGCCCATCCGCACCTGATCCGGCTGAACGAAGCCTGCGGCCACACCGTCCACCTCGCCGTCCACGAGGAGAACGAGGTCCTCTACATCGACAAGGTGGAGAGCCGCTACCCGGTGCGGATGTACTCACGGATCGGCAAGCCCGTGGCCATCACGGTCGCCGCCGTCGCCAAACTGCTCCTCGCCGATCTGCCCGAGCACGAGCGCCGCGCTCTCGCGGAGAAGCTCGACTACCCCATGTTCACGGCCCGTTCGACCCCGAATGCCGACGCGTTCCTCAGGGAACTGGCCCGGGTGCGCGAACAGGGCTGGGCCACCGACCTCGGCGGCCACGAGGAGTCCATCAACTGCGTCGCCGCCCCCATCCGCGGCGCCGACGGCCGGGTCGTCGCCGCGATGTCGGTGTCCGCGCCCAATGTCGTCGTCACCGCCGACGAACTCCTCACCCTGCTCCCGCTCGTCCGCCGCACCGCGGACGCGATCAGCGGCGAGTACTCCGGCAGAACCCCCGCGTAACCCGTGTATCCCGTGCAACGACCCTCAAGGACCCAGGTACCAGACATGACAGAGAAGACCGCGCTCACCCCCAGCACCCACACCACCCCGCCCGCGAAGTTCTCCCACGGCGTGCGCAAGGGCAACATCCTCCAGGTCGCCGGGCAGGTCGGCTTCCTGCCCGCCGTCGAGGGACAGCCCCCGACGCCGGCCGGCCCGGCCCTGCGTGAGCAGACCCTCCAGACCCTCGCCAACGTCAAGGCGATCCTTCAGGAGGGCGGCGCGAGCTGGGACGACGTGATCATGATCCGTGTCTACCTCACCGACGTGGACCACTTCGCCGAGCTGAACGAGATCTACAACGCCTACTTCGAGGAGCAGGGCCTCACCGCCCCGCCCGCCGCCCGCACCACGGTGTACGTCGGCCTCCCCGCGGGCCTGCTCATCGAGATCGACGCCCTGGCCGTCCTGGGCTGACCACCGGGGCCCTTGGGCATCGTCGCCATAACGAAGTAGGGGCCGACTGTCCCGGACACAGGTTTGTCGACCATACTGCGGGGCTGTGGAGCAGCGCATAGGTACGAGCAGTCAGCCCCTGGACGCCGGGGTCAACCCGGCGCACATCCCCGGGCTCACACAGCCCGCGCCGGCAAAGCCGGAGGACGTGGTCGAGGAGGCGGAGCAGACCGCCGCCGACTCCCCCGCGGCCGAGGGCGCGGCCCCCGAGCCTCCGGAGCCGGACGCGGAATCGGAGGCCGACGCCGACCCGGCATCGGACGCCGACACGGACGCGGAAGAGGACGAGGACGCGGCGGCCGACGGTCCCGTGTTCGAGGCCGCCGACCGCCGGGCCCGTATCGTCGCCGACGCCAAGGGCGTACGTCTGAGCCTCGACGAGGAGCGGTGCGAGTTCAGCTGGGACGAGATCGGCGCGATCGAGAGCGTGGCACCGAGGTTCGGGAAGCGGTACACCGTGACCGTGCACACCCCGGACCGCCGCTGGTACCCGATCGAGATCGAGGCCAAGTCCAAGGCGGACCACAAGGAGTGGGACGAGCGGCTGGACGCGGTCCTGGACGCCTACTTCGAGGACGGCACCGCGGAGGCGGATGAACCGGACGAACCGGAAGAGGCGATAGAGCCGGACGCGGAATCGGCCGCCGACGCGGAGTCGGACGAGCCGAAGGCGGCGGACGAGCCGAAGGAAGCGAAGGCAGCGAAGGTGGCCAAGGCGGAGGCCGGGGCGGCCGACGCCGACAAGTGAGGTGCGCGGGGCGAACCCGCGCACCGCACCGCCGGGCACCGCGCGCTACGCGCAGTACTGGGCTTCCTTGCCGATGGACCGGTACATGCAGTCGGCGTTCTCCAGCAGTTGGAGGACGGCGTCCCGGTTACGGGAGGTCTCCCGCTCGATGACCTCGTCGGGCGGGTAGAACCCGCCACCGCTCGCGGATCCCGGGTACATCTCGAAGGTGTACCCGAAGATCTTCTGGCTGCCCCACAGCCAGTCGTCGATCGACCCGTCCGTGATGTAGAGGTCGCTGGCCTGCTCCGGCGAGAAGCCGTTGCTCGCGGCCATCTTCTGCCCGACCGTGGCGAAGGCGTTGCGGTCGTCGGCGGTCATCCCGGGGGCGGTGTCGGAGTATGTGTACCCGAACGGCCACAGCACCAGCTCGCCGTAGGTGTGGAAGTCCACCCCGGCCGTGATCTGCTGCTCGCCGCCGACCACCCGGCTGCGCACGAAGTCGGCGACCACCTTCACCTCGGGCGCCGACTCCGCGGCGGACCCCCGGTAGGTGTCGGAGGACGTGGTGCCGGAGGAGCCGCCGCAGCAGCCCCAGTTGTAGTTCCAGTTGCGGTTCAGGTCGGTGCCGATGTACGACGAACCCGTGTTGGGCTGGCGGTTCTTGCGCCAGGAGCGGTAGGTGCCGGTGGCGATGTCGTACTCGCCGCCGTCCGGGTTGACGTCCGGCACGATCCAGATCTCCCGGCCGTTGACCATGTTGGTGACCCGGGAGTCGGTGCCGTAGTCGGAGGTCAGCTCCCGCAGCAGATACAGCGCCATCTCGACGGTGAGGTGCTCGCGGGCGTGCTGGTGGTGGGTGAACAGCACCTCGGGCTCGGCCTCGTCGGTGCCCACGTTGTCGCTGATCTTGATGGCGACGATGTTGCGGCCCTGGTAGGAGGTGCCGATCACGCGCTGGCTGGCGATGGACGGATTGGCCGAGACGAGCGAGTTGATCTCGGCCGTCATCTCCGTGTAGTTGTGATAGCGCGAGTCGGCGGACGGGAAGTCCAGCAGGCGTACGTCGTCCTCCCCGGCGGACCGGTCGGGGACGGCGCCGAGCGCGGTGACCTCGTAGCCCAGCGAGCGCAGCTTCTTGATCTGGTCGGCGCGGCCGGAGATGACGACCCCGTGCTCATCGGCGTCGTCGACGGTGACGCCGGTCTGCTGAAGTGCCGTACGGTCCGCGGCGGTCGAGCGCATATGGACTTCGTACTGGCGGATGTCGTCCGAGGCGGCGGCGGGCTTGCTCGCGCTGTCCGCGCTGGCGTCGGAGGTGGCCGCCGAGATCGGGGCGGCGAGTGCCAGGGCGAGCAGGGCGGCGAGCACGGCGGTGCGTCCGCGGCTGCCGCGTCTGGGCACGGCACCTGAGCCGCGGGGGTGGAGTCGCATGAAATCTCCTTGTTTCTCCGGGTCTCCGGGGTCTCCGGGGTCTCCGGAAGTGGGGGAGTGGAGCGGGGGGTGGTTCTTCCGTGCGACGTACGGGTGGCGCTCATGCTCCGGGTATGGCATGCGCAGGTCAAGGGTGAAGCTGAGAGTGGCCTGTGCGAGGCGTGTGCTATCGGCCTGACCCTCCGTGAAAAGCCGCGCAGTGTACGCGCCTTGGTCTCCAGCCCACCCGTCTAACCCGGAAGTGCACTCACGAGCGTGACCCTGGCGTGCATATATGTGAGGTACGGAGGAGAGTGGCAGTCCGCGTAAGGGAGCCCCGCACTCCACTCCGGCTCCCGCACCCCACCCCCAGAGGACAGGCTGATCATGGGCGGATCAGCACCACGACGGGACGGCCGGCTGCCGGTCGAGACGACCAGCTTCGTCGACCGGCGCGGTGAACAGACCGAGGGCCGTGAGCTGCTCGCGAAGGCGCGCCTGGTCACCCTGACCGGGCCGGGCGGCGTCGGCAAGACCCGGCTGGCGGCCCGGATCGCGGCCCGCGTGGAGCGGGCGTTCCCCGACGGGGTGCGCTTCGTGCAGCTGTCCGGACTGCACGACCCCGAACTCGTCCCGCTCGCCGCCGCCGACGCGCTGGACCTGCACGACCACTCCGCCCAGCCGGTCCTCGACGCGCTGGTGGAGCAACTGCGCGACCGGCGCCTGCTGCTGGTCGTCGACAACTGCGAGCACCTGGTCGACGCCTGCGCCGAACTCGCCGCCGCCCTGCTGCACGGCACCACCGGCGTCCGTATCCTCGCCACCAGCCGTCACCGCCTCGGCCTGACCGAGGAACACCTCCTGGAGATACGGCCGCTGCCGGTGCCCGGCCCCGACGACGACCTCGCCGCCCATCCGGGCCCCGCACTCACCCTGTTCGCCGACCGGGCCGCCGCCGTGGTCCCCGGCTTCCGGCTCACCGCCGCCAACCGGTCCGCCGTGGCCCGCCTCTGCCGCCGCCTCGACGGGCTGCCGCTGGCCATCGAACTCGCCGCCGTCCGGATGCGGGTCCTGGGCGTCGAACAGCTCATCGCCCGCCTCGACGACCGCTACCGCCTGCTGTCCACCGCCAGCCCCGCCGTCCTGCCCCGCCACCAGACCCTGGGCGCCGCGATCGACTGGAGCCATGAGCTGTGCACCCAACGCGAACAACTCGTCTGGGCCCGCGCGGGTGTCCTCGCCGGTTCCTTCGACCTGGAAGCCGCCGAGGCCGTCTGCGCCGACGGCGAGACCGTCCGCTCCTACGACGTCCTCGACGCCATCGCGGGCCTGGTGGACAAGTCCGTACTGTGCCGGGAACCGGGGGAGGGGGAGGGGGAGGAGCGCTCGGGCGGGGGCTACGAAGACTGCGCGGACTTCGCGGCCTCCGCGAGCTTCGGGGACTCCGCGGACATCGCGGACTCCGGGGATTTCGGGGACCCCGTGGACTCCGGGGACTCCGGGGACTCCGGGGACTCCGGGAAGCTCCCTACCCGCCTCCCCGCCCCCACCCCCACTCCTACCCCCTGGAACACCCCCCTCCCGCCCCCACCGCCCCTCCGCTACCGCCTCCTCGACACCCTGCGCCACTACGGGCTGGACAAGCTGCGGGTGCGCGGCGGGGAGGAGGTGGCCGCCCGGCGGCGGCATCTGGCGTGGATGCAGCGGCGGGCCGAGGAGTGCGAGCGGAACTGGTTCGGCCCCGGGCAGCGGGAGGCCGTGGCGCGGCTGCGGGCCGATCAGGACAATCTGCGGGCCGCCCTCGACTTCGCCCTCACCGCCCCCGGCGAGGCCCTCGCCGGGCTGCGGCTGGCCGGCACCCTGTGGTTCTACTGGCACGCCTGCGGCGCCCCGCGCGAGGGCCGCTACTGGCTCGACCGCGCCCTCGACGCCAACCCCGCGCCCACCCGCGAACGCGCCCGCGCCCTGTGGACCTCCGCCCTGCTGGCCGGCTGCCCCGAGGACCTCACCCGCGGCCGAAGACAGGCCGAGCAGGCCCGCGCGCTCGCCCTGCGGCTCGGCGACCGTGCGGAGGCCGCGCACGCCGAGTACGTGATGGGCGTCGTGGTGCTGTTCGGCAACGACCTCCCGGCCGCCCTCGCCCACTTCCGCGCCAGCGTCGCCCGCGGCCCGCTCCCCGGCCAGCACCTCAGCCTGGTCGGCCTGGACCGGGTCGAACTCGCCTGCGCCCTCGCCTTCCTCGGCCAGGCGGACGAGGCCATAGCCGTCTGCGAGGAGACCCGACGGCTGTGCGAACGGCACGGCGACGCCTGGGTCCTGTCGTACGTGCTGCGCATCATGGCCCTCGCCCATGTCGTCAAGGGCGACCTCCCGAGCGCCGAGAGCCACGCCCGCGAGGCGCTGCGCCTGAAACGGGCGGTCCACGACGTCCTGGGCATCGGACTCACCCTCGACCTGCTCGCCCGTATCAGCGCCCTGCGCGACGCCCCCGACCGGGCCGCCGTCCTGCTCGGCGGCGCCGACCGTGTCTGGGCCGACGTCGACCGCAACCGCTGGGGCTCCGACCCGCTCACCACCGACCGCGCCGACACCGAGAACCGGGCCCGTGCCGCCCTCGGCACCCCCCTCTTCCAGAAGGCGTACGAGCACGGCCGCTCGCTCGGCCTGGAGGAGACCCTCGGCCACGCCCTCGACGAACCCCCGCCCGCCCCCGCGCCCCCCGCGCCCACCGCCCCCGCCCCGCTGACCCGGCGCGAGAACGAGGTCGCCCTCCTCGTCGCCGAAGGACTCGCCAACCAGCAGATCGCCGACCGCCTCGTCATCGCCCGCCGCACCGCCGAGGGCCATGTCGAACGCATCCTCAACAAGCTCGGCTTCACCAGCCGCAGCCAGATCGCCGCCTGGGTGACCGCACGCCAGTAGAGCCGTGCGCCGCCCACCCCAGCCCCACCCACTCATCCCCCGGGAGCCTCATGACCACGTTCGCCCACCCCGCCACCCCGCACGGCGTCTTCGACCACCGCATGGCCGTGTTCGACACCGACGCGGAGTTCCTGACGGCCGCGCTGCCCTTCCTGACCGAGGGCCTGACGGCACCCGGCGAACCGGCCCCGGTCGCCATCACCACCCCCGCCCGCCTCGCCCTCCTGCGCGACACCTTCGGCGACGCGGTCGGCTATGTCCCGCACACCGACTGGTACACCGGCTCGGCGCCCAACGCGATCGCCCAGGGCGCCGGTTATCTGGCCGAGCACGCGGGACCCGGCGGCCGTGTCCATCTCCTCATGGAGCCCGACTGGACGGGCCGGGCCGGCAGCTCGGCGCGCGAGCGCACCGAGTGGATCCGCTACGAATCCCTGGCCAACCTCCTCTTCGCGCCGCTCGCCACCACGGCCCTGTGCGTCTACGACACCCGGCTCGCGGCCCCCGAGGTCATCACCCAGGCCCGCCGCACCCACCCGGACACCGGCGGCTACGAGGACCCGTACCTGCTGACGGCCGAACTGGACGCCGTACCCCTGCCCGAGGCCCCGGCGGACGCCGAGCCGTTGCCGGTGGACGCGGTGGCGGCCTGGGCAGGCGCCCGGGGTCTGGCCGCGGCGGACGCGGAACTGTTCGCGGCGGCGGTGGGGGAGGCGGCGCACTCGCTGGGGCCGCATCGCGCGGAGGTACGGGTGTGGGGCGACGCCCCGGCCTGCGTGGCCGAACTGCGCGTCCCGGGCCACCTCGACGACCCGCTCGCCGGGTTCGTGCCGCCGCCGGGCGGGCTGCGCCCGGAGCCGGGGCAGGGGCTGTGGTTCGCGCGGCAGGTGTGCGCGTACGTGGATGTGCGGGGCGGGACGGGACCCGCGGCCACGACGGCCGTGCGGGTGCAGTACGGGCGGTGACGGGAGTAGGGGGGAGGGGGGTAGGGAGGTACGGGGGGTGCGGTGACGGGGGTACGGGCGCGTAGGTAGTGATAGGTAGTGATTGGGGTAGTCCTCCCCGTGCGGAAGGCGGGCCGGGCGGTCACTCTTGGGACATGCTCCAGCTCTCCGGAAACCGATTCCCGGGCCCCGACTTTCCGGACGGCGCGTTCCCTCAGCCACCGCTGCGGGCCGGCCATCTGCGGGTCACGTACGACCCCCGTCCCACCGCGGTCCGTGAGGCCCGGGTGGCGGTGCGCAGGCATCTGGAGGAGTGGGGCCTGGCGGAGCAGGACGCCCCCGAGGGCCTGGTGGACACGGCCGAACTCCTGGTCAGCGAGGTGACGACGAACGCGCTGCTGCACTCCGCGGGCCGCTTCACCCTCACCCTGTCGGCCGCCCACGGCGTGCTGCGCTGCGAGGTCGGCGACATCGGTCCCCGGGCCCCGCGGGTGGTCGAGGCGGGCGGCGCGGAGAACGGACGCGGCATGTTCCTGGTGGCGGCACTCGCCCGCCGCTGGGGCTGCCGGCAGGAGGGGTCGGGCAAAACCGTCTGGTTCGAGCTCGGCACATGCGCGTGCGACGGCTGCGGTCGGCGACAGCCGTAGCACGCGTACCCCCAGCGGGGCCCCGGCGGCACGGTCGGCCACCGGGGCCCACCAGCTGGCCCGGCGGGCGCCCGCGTTCGCGACTGCGCACATCGGGTGAAGATCGCCGCACCCCCTCTTGTCCGCCCTCGGCTCGTGCGCTTACTTGGCCCGCATGGCGGACACCACGGGAAACACCTCGCAGACCAAGGCGCCCGACCGGCCGGCCACCGACACCGGGCCGCGCAGATCGAGCTGGCGGCACATCGGCCCCGGGATCGTGGTCGCGGCGACCGGGGTCGGCGCGGGCGACCTGGTGGCGACGCTCATCGCGGGCAGCAATTTCGGCTACACCCTCCTGTGGGCGGCGGTCCTGGGCTGTCTGGTGAAGATCTCCCTGGCGGAGGCGGCGGGCCGCTGGCATCTGTCGACCGGCCGCACCCTGTTCGACGGCTGGGCGGGCCTGGGCCGCTGGACCCTGTACTTCTTCGCCGTGTACGCGGTGATCTGGGGCTTTGTCTACGGGGCGGCGGCGATGTCGTCGAGCGCCCTGCCGCTGCAAGCGCTGTTCCCGGGGGTGATGGACCTTCAGTGGTGGGGGATCGCGTGCGGGCTGGTGGGCCTGGTGTTCGTCTGGTTCAACAAGTACGTGGTGTTCGAGAAGGTCATGACGGTGCTGGTCGGCGTCATGTTCGTGGTGACGGTGTATCTGGCGGTCCGGGTCACCCCGAATCTGGCGGACGCCTTCGCGGGCCTGCTCCCGGTGCTGCCCGATGAGCAGGACTCGATCCTCAACACCCTCGGACTGATCGGCGGGGTCGGCGGCACCATCACGCTCGCGGCCTACGGGTACTGGGTGAACGCCAAGGGCTGGACCGACACCGGCTGGATGCGGATGATGCGCCTGGACAACCGGGTGGCGTACGCGACCACCGGCGTCTTCGTCGTGGCGATGCTCTTCGTCGGCGCCGAACTCCTGCACTCCGCCAACGTGGCCATCGCCACCGGCGACAAGGGCCTGATCCAGCTCGGCGACATCCTGGCCGCCGAGTACGGGGACGCCACCGCGACGTTCTTCCTGATCGGCTTCTTCGCCACCTCCTTCACCTCCCTCATCGGCGTCTGGCACGGCGTCAGCCTGATGTTCGCCGACTTCACGGCCCGCTTCGGCGCCGCCCGGGAATCGCGGGGCGACGCGGTGGCCTCCGGCGCCCGCGAACGCTCCTGGCCCTTCCGCGCGTACCTGCTCTGGCTGACCTTCCCCCCGATGGTCCTCCTCTTCCAGGACCAGCCCTTCCGTCTGATCATCCTGTACGGCGTGCTGGGTGCCGCCTTCCTCCCCTTTCTGGCGGGCACCCTGCTCTGGCTCCTCAACTCCGCGCGCACCCCGAGGGAATGGCGCAACGGCCCGCTCAGCAACACCATGCTGGCCCTCGCGGGCGTCCTCTTCCTGGTGCTGTGCGTCAAGCAGGTCTGGGACCAGCCCTGGGCCGATTTCTTCTGAGCCCCCTTCGCCTTCCGCCGCCGATCCCGCTCGTGGGCACGCGTGACGCCCGGGCCCCCCTGAGGGGACCCGGGCGTCGGGGTGCGGTCCTGCGGTGGCGTGTCGGCGCTAGGGCAGCGCGTCCACGTGCGGGCCCACCACGTTGGACCAGGCGTTGCCGGACGTGGCGTCCCAGTTGGTCGACCAGGTCATGGCGCCGCGCAGATCGGGGTAGGTGCGGGCGGGCTTGAAGGTGCCGCAGCTGGTGCCCTTGGTGAGGCAGTCCAGGGCGGCGGTGACCACGGACGGGGCGACATAGCCGCCGCCGGCCGCGCGGGTGGAGGCGGGCACGCCCAGGCCGACCTGGGACGGGGCCAGGCCGTTCTCCAGCTGGATGCAGGCCAGGGCGGTCAGGAAGTCGATCGTGCCCTGGGCGTAGACCTTGCCGTCGCAGCCCAGCATCGTGCCGCTGTTGTAGTACTGCATGTTGACGACCGTGAGGATGTCCTTCACGTTCAGGGCCGTCTGGAAGTAGGAGTTCGAGGTCGACTGCATGTCGATCGTCTGGGGGGCCATGGTGAGGACCAGGGACGGACCCGCCAGCGCCGACAGCGAGCGCAGGGCCTGCGTCATGTAGGTGGCGTTGAGGCCGTTCTCCAGGTCGATGTCCACACCGTCGAAGCCGTACTGCTGCATCAGCGCGTACACCGAGTTGGCGAAGTTGGTCGCCGAGGTGGAGTTGTTGACGGTGATCGTGCCCAGCTCGCCGCCGATGGAGATGACGACCTTCTTGCCGGCCGCCTTCTTCGCGGCGACGTCCGCCTTGAACTGGTCGACCGTGTAGCCGTTCAGGCCCACCGTGTCGAGGTTGAAGGTGACCGCGCCCGGCGTCGCCGTCGCGTCCGCGAAGGACACGGCGATGATGTCGTAGGCCGCCGGGACGTCGGAGAGCTTCTGGACCGTGGCGCCGTTGTTGAAGTTCTGCCAGTAGCCGGTCACCGCGTGCTTGGGCACCGTGCCACCGCCGCCGCCACCGGTGGCCGGGGTGGTCACCGCGACCGCCGTCGAACGGGGCGACTCACCGGCCGCGTTGGTCGCCGTCACCTGGAAGGAGTACGAGGTGCTCGCGGTCAGGCCGGTCACCGTCGCCGATGTGCCGGTCACCGCCGTGATCCGGGTGCCGTCGCGGTAGATGGCGTAGCCGGTCGCGCCGGAGACCGTGTTCCAGGCCAGGTTCACCGAGGTCGAGGTCGTGCCGGAGGCCGCGAGGCCGGTCGGCGCCGTCGGGATCGTCGGGCCCGGGTCCGTACCGCCGCCGCCGTCCGGGCCGAAGACCGAGACGTCGTCGACGAAGTACGGCTGCTGGCCGTACCAGCCGTGGGTGTACAGCGTCACCGACGTGGTCGAGGCGCCCGTCGTGAAGGTCGTCGACAACTGCTTCCAGGCCGTGGAGTCGGGGGTCCACGTCGACACGTCCGTGGTGCCGGTGCCGGTCGCGCCGAGGTAGGCGAAGCCGCCCTGCACCCACGCGCTGAGCGAGTACGTCGAGCTGGGCCGCACCGCGACCGTCTGGGTACAGCGGGCGTTGTCCTGCCCGGAGGGGGCCGCGCGCAGGGCCGCGGTGCCGCCGTGCACCGGCGTGGTCACCGAGGTGCCGCTGTTCGCCGAGCACGTCCAGTTGCTCAGACCGGACTCGAAGCCCGCGTTCTTGGCGTTGTTGATGTCGGCCGCGGACGCTTCGACTGCGGTCGACAGGGAGAGGGCGAGGGCGGCGACGGCGGCGCCCGCCCATACCCGGGTACGGAGCTTGCGCCGGGGGGTGCTGATGTTCCGTCTGTTCCAAGCGAGGTCCACTCGGGCCTCCGGTGGGGAGAGTCGGGACGGGGAGGGGGAATGCCAGAAAGACTCAAGGGGGAGAGAAGAGGAACGGTGGCCACCGCCGCTGCGTCCAAGGTGGTCCAGACCAATTGTGTTGTCAAGGTCTGGACCAAACCGACACCTGCTTCACAGGGTCGAAACGTGCCTAACCTGCCCTGATTTGAAGTGACTTGTGCGATGCCAGTTGTCGCAGAGCCACCGAAACGCTGTTCTCCGGTCACAGAGGCACGGATACAGTGCTGCCGTAGTCACGCAATGAAGTCATCTCGGTGCACCGGAGTAACGCCGCGCACCGGCCGGCGAAATCGGGGAGCTGCGCGTGCCAACTGCCATTGCCGTGACCGGTGCCGATCTCGCACTGCCGGCGCAGGACGAACGGACCCTGCCCGCCGCCGTGCTGCCCGACCTGGACCGGCGCCCGCTGGAACAGACCCTGGCCGAGATGCAGGTGCTGCTCGACCAGCACGGTCAGGTCGTCGTCGTGTGCTCCGGCGCCGCGCCCCCCGCCGTGCACCGGCGGCTGCACACCATCCGCTCGCTGCTCGAAAGCGACCGGATCGCCCTCTTCAGCCCCGACCTGCCGCCGCTCGGCGTCGCCGTCCTCGCCCGGCAACTGCGGCAGCTCGCCTCCTGCGACCTCAGCCCCGGCGTGCTCGCCTCCGCCGGCCGGCTGCTCACCCACTACATCCACGCCGGTGCCGTCCTCGGCTCCGTCGCCAAGCTCGACCGGGTACCCGTCACCCTCAAGGCGCACGCCAAGTCCTGGATGCCGGGCAGCCAGTTCGCCGTACTCGCCCATCCCCAGCCGCAGCTCGTGCGGCTCGGACCCGATGCCCAGCTCGCCGGACCGGAGTTCGCCACCCGGATGGTGGTCGCCAAAGGACAGCTCGCCACCGACTGGGTCACCGCGACCCTCGCCCCCGCCTGGCAGGTCCAGGGCCTGCGCGAGACCGAACTGCCCGCCGACTCCGCCCGCTGGTGGGGGACGGGCAGGATGGTCGAGTTCTGCGCCCATCTGGCCGATCTGCCGGTCCTCTACCAGCTCGTCACCTCCGTACGCCGGACCGTCTGTCACTGGTGCGGCCTCGATGTCATCGGCGACCTGTGCGTGTTCTGCCGCGCGACCCCGCCCGAGAGCGGGGACGCGCCGACGGCCGGTCACCGGACGGCCGTCGCCGACGGACGGCCCGCCCGGCTGGCCCAGAACCCGGCGCACAGCCGCCAGGCGCTGACCCCGTAGTACCCGTACCCGTACCGCCTCGTAGTGCCCGCACCACCCCGTGGGGCCCGTAGTACCCGTACCACCCCGTAGTACCCGTAGTACCCGTACCACCCCGTAGTACCCGTAGTACCCGCAGCACCCTGCGCCACCGCACCACCCTCGTAGCCCACAAGTCCCGAAGCCCCGAAGCCCCGAAGTCCCGCAGCACCGTCCGCCACCCCGCCCCGTCACACCCCCCATCGAGGACGCACGGTTCATGAACTCCCGTCAGCGCCGCGGCGTGATACTCCTGCTCCTGTCCATCCTGTGCGCCCTCGGTGCCTTCGCCGGCGTGCTCTCCGTCGTCAACGACGTCCGGTCCAAGGTCGGCCCCGAGGTCACCGCGTACGAGCTGAAGTCGAACGTGGCGCCCTACACGCCGCTCAGCGTCGGCCAGTTCAGCGAGATCGAGCTGCCGGAGCGCTGGCTGTCACCGACCGCCGTCACCGATCTCGCCGACATCCGCGGCAAGATCGCCGTGACCACCCTCAAGAAGGGCTCGCTCCTCCAGAGCGACATGATCGTCGACCAGCCCGCCCTCCGGCCGGGCGAGCAGGAGGTCGCCATCATGATCGACGCGGCGACCGGGGTGGCCGGCAAGATCACCCCCGGCGCCACCGTCAACGTCTACGCCACCTTCGAGGGCCGGCGCGAGGAGGACCCCGACCAGTCCCGGGTGATCGTCGCGAACGCCCGGGTGCTCGACGTCGGCGAGCTGACCCCGCTCGAAGCCGACGCGAACGACCGCACCGCCACCGCCGGTGACGCCGTGCCCATCACCTTCGCGCTGTCCGCGATCGACGCCCAGCGCATCACCTACGCCGAGTCCTTCGCCGAACAGGTCCGGCTCGCCCTCGTCGCCCCCGGCGGCGACGGCACGGTGCCCGAAGAGGACCGCACCTACGAACTCGCCGAAGACCAGTGACGACACGCAAGGACAAGGGAGAGGCCGCCCCATGCCCACCAGGATCCTTCCGGCGGTGGCCGACGCGGACGCGGTCCGTTCGCTCACCACGCTCCTCAGCCAGCTCCCGGACGCCGAACCGGTCCACCCGGTCCTCGACTCCACCCAGCTGATCGACACCCTCGCCCGGCTCGCCGCCGAGTCCGTCGACGAACTCCCCGAGGTCGTCGTCGTCCACGAACGGATCGGGCCGGTCCCCGCCCTGGAGCTGATCCGCGAGGTCGCCCTGCGCTTCCCCGCGGTCGGCGTCATCCTGGTCACCTCCGACGCCGGCCCCAGCCTGTTCGCCGCCGCCATGGACTCCGGCGCCCGCGGCGTGGTCGCCCTCCCGCTCGGCTACGACGAACTCGCCGGCCGGGTCCAGGCGGTCGCCCAGTGGTCGGTGGGCGTCCGCCGCCACCTCGGCCACGGCGCCGACGTCCTCCCCGGCGTCGGCGGCACCGTCATCACCGTCAGCGGCGCCAAGGGCGGCGTCGGGACCACCGTCGTCGCCGTCCAGCTCGCCCTCGCCGCCCAGGCGTCCGGCCGCTCCACCTGCCTGGTCGACATGGACCTCCAGACCGGCGACATCGCCTCCTACCTGGATGTCCAGTTCCGCCGCTCGGTCGTCGACCTCGCCACCATCACCGACATCTCGCCCCGCGTCCTCGCCGACGCCGTCTTCCGCCACGACACCGGTACGGCCCTGCTGCTCGCCCCCGCCGACGGCGAACGCGGCGAGGAGGTCAGCGACCGCGCCGCCCGCCAGCTCGTCAGCGCCCTGCGCTCCCGCTACGAGACGGTCGTCCTGGACTGCGGCGCCCAGCTGAGCGGCGCCGGCGCGGCGGCCGTCGAGATGGCCGACACCGCGCTCCTGGTCACCACCCCCGACGTGGTCGCCGTACGCGGCGCCAAACGCGTCGTCCGCCTCTGGGACCGGCTCCAGATCCGCAAGGCCGAGGAGACCACCCTCGTCGTCAACCGGCACACCCGCGGTACGGAGATCCAGCCCGCCCTCATCCAGCGGATCACCGGCACCGCCGTCGCCAAGACCGTCGTACCCGCCCACTTCAAGGAACTCCAGGCGGTCGTGGACGCCGGCCGGCTGCACGAACTCGACGCCAAGAGCACCGTGAAACAGGCGCTGTGGACGCTGGCCGCCGAACTGGGGCTGGTGCGTGGCCCCGAGAGCGGCGGCCCCGCCCACCGCCGAGCGGGCCGGGCCCGCGGCGCCGACCGGACACGCGCCCCGCGCGGCGGCGAGCGGGCCGCGCTGACCTTCCGGCGGCGCAAGGAGCTGGGGCGGTGAGGCGGCCCCGGGGGCGGGGCGATCGCGGTCAGGTCACCATCGAGTTCCTCGGTATGACGCCGCTGATCCTCATCACGCTCGTACTGCTGTGGCAGTTCGTGCTCCTGGGGTACACCTTCACGCTCGCGGGGAACGCTGCCGACGAGGCCGTACGGGCCGGGACGGCCGCGCCACCGGGGGAGCGCGCCGCCGCCTGCGAGGAAGCGGGCACCGACAAGCTGCCCGGCGCCTGGGAGGGGAACGCCGAAGTGACCTGTGGAGGCTCGGGTTTCGTCACCGCGACGGTCACCCTTCAGGTGCCGGTGCTCTTCCCGGGCACGGTCGCCTTCCCGTTCGAGGTGACCGGGCACGCGGGCGCGGTGGAGGAGGACACGGGGGAGTGGGACTGAGATGCCGTACGAGTCATCACGGGCCCGGCGCCCGCGGCGCGACCGGGGCCAGGTCGCCATCGAGTACCTCGGCTTCCTGCCTATCCTGCTGCTCGTCGCCCTCGGCACGGTCCAGCTCGGGCTGATCGCCTACGCCGGACAGCAGGCCGGCACGGCGGCGCGGGCCGGGGCCCGGGCCGCCTCGCTGGACCTGGGCGCCCAGGCGGGCTGTACGGCCGCGGTGAGCGACTGGCTCACCGTCGGCTGCTCCGAGGCCATCCTCGGGGACGAGGTCGAGGTCACCGCCGCCGTCGAGATCCCGCAGCTGATCCCCATGTGGGACTTCGGGCAGGCCACCCGTACCGCCGTCATGCCGATCGACCAGAGCGACTGAGAGGAGGCCCCGCGATGAGCCTGAGGGCACGCATGAACTCCCCGGAGGAGCAGGGCAGCCGGGGCGAGGACGGCCATCTGGTCGCCTCCTACCGGGCCAAACTGCTGGAGGAGATAGACCTCGCGGAGATGAGTTCGCTCACCACCGCCGACCGGCGGGCCCGGCTGGAGCGGGTGCTCGGGCACATCATCAGCCGCGAGGGCCCGGTCCTGTCCACCGTCGAACGCTCCCAGCTGATCCGGCGGGTGGTGGACGAGGCCCTCGGCCTCGGCATCCTGGAACCGCTGCTCGAAGACGCCTCCATCACCGAGATCATGGTCAACGGCCCCGACGCGATCTTCGTGGAGCGTGGCGGGCGGGTCGAGCAGCTCCCGCTGCGGTTCGCCTCCGCCGACCAGCTGATGCAGACCATCGAGCGGATCGTCTCCACCGTCAACCGCCGGGTGGACGAGTCCAACCCCATGGTGGACGCCCGGCTGCCGTCCGGCGAACGCGTCAACGTCATCATCCCGCCGCTCGCGCTGACCGGCCCCACCCTCACCATCCGCCGCTTCCCGCGCTCCTTCACCCTCCAGGAGCTGATCGGCTTCGGCTCGCTCGACGAGCACATGCTGTATCTGCTGGCCGGGCTGGTGCAGGCCCGGTTCAACATCATCGTCTCCGGCGCCACCGGCACCGGGAAGACCACCCTCCTCAACGCCCTCTCCGGCCTCATCCCCGGCGGCGAACGCATCATCACCATCGAGGACTCCGCCGAACTCCAGCTCCAGCAGACCCATGTCATCCGCCTCGAATCGCGCCCGCCCAACACCGAGGGCAAGGGCCATGTCACCATCCGCGACCTGGTCCGCAACTCGCTGCGGATGCGCCCCGACCGGATCGTGGTCGGTGAGGTCCGCGGCGGCGAGTCCCTCGACATGCTCCAGGCGATGTCCACCGGCCACGACGGCTCGCTCGCCACGGTCCACGCCAACAGCGCCGAGGACGCGCTGATGCGGCTCCAGACCCTCGCCTCCATGTCCGACGTCGAGATCCCCTTCGTCGCCCTGCACGACCAGATCAACAGCGCCGTCGATGTGCTCGTGCAGCTCACCCGGTTCGCCGACGGCACCCGCCGGATCACCGAGATCGCCCTGCTCGACAGCCATGGCGGGGAACCGTACCGGCTGGTGTCCGTCGCCCGCTTCGACGCCCGGCCGATGGCCGCCGACGGCCGGGTGCACGGCGTCTTCCGCCACTTCCCGCTGCCGCGTCGCACCGCCGACCGCCTCTACATGGCGAGCCAGCCCGTCCCGCAGGCCTTCGGCATCGCACTCACCGAGGAACTGCTCGCCACCCGAGAAGCCAGGTAGGACCCGCCCCCCATGGACCTTGACGCCCCCGACCACCTCGCCGGCCCCGACCACCTCGCCGGTCTCGACCATGCCGCCGGTCCTGAGAGCCTCGCCGGTCTCGACCACGCCGCCGGTCCTGAGAGCCTCGCCGGTCTCGACCATGCCGCCGGTCCTGAGAGCCTCGCCGGCCTTGACCACGTCGCTGGCCCTGAGAGCCTCGCCGGTCTCGACCACGTCGCCGACCCTGAGAGCCTTGCCGCCCCCGGCCACCTCGCCGGCTTCGACCACCTCGCCGCCCCCGACCACCTCGCCGCCCCCGACGGCCTCGCCAGCCTTGAGAACCTCAGCACGCTCACCATCGGCGCCACGCTGCTGACCCTGCTGCTCGCCGTCATCGGGGTGCACGTCTACGCCGCCGGACGCGCCCAGCGCCGGGCCCTGGTGGACCGGCTCACCTCGACCGGCCAGATACCGCTCACCGGACGCCGGCGCCACTTCCGCGACCTGGACCGCAGACTGCGCCGCACCCGGCTCGGCCGCCGCCTGGAGCTGCGCCTGGCGGCCACCGGCCTGGACATCACCCCCGGCGAGTTCGCCGCGGCGATGCTCCTCGCGGTCGCCGGGCTCTGGCTGGTCGGCCACGCCGCCCTCGCCCCCTTCTTCGGCCCGATCGCCGGTCTGCTGGGCGCCTGGGCGGCCCTCCAGTTCCTCAACTGGCAGCGCCAGAAACGCATCGAGAAGTTCATCAACCAGCTCCCCGAACTCTCCCGGATCCTCGCCAACGCCACCAACGCCGGCCTCGCCCTGCGCACCTCGATCGGCATGGCCGCCGAGGAACTGGAGGCCCCGGCCGGCGAGGAACTCGCCAAGGTCGCCGACCAGCTGGCCCTCGGCGCCGCCCTGGACGACGCCCTGGACGAGATGGCCCAGCGCCTCCCCTCCCGCGAACTGGTCGTCCTGGTCACCACCCTGGTCCTCGCCAACCGGGCCGGCGGCCAGGTCGTCGGCGCCCTGCGCAACCTCACCGAGACCCTGGAGGAGCGCAAGGAGACCCGCCGCGAGATCCGCACCCAGCTCTCCCAGGTCAGCATGACCTCGTACGCCGTCCCCGCGATGGGCCTCGGCGCCCTCTTCCTGATGAACGGGGTCAAGGACGGCGCCCTGGACCGGATGACCGGCTCCCCCTTCGGACAGGCGGCCGTCATCATCGCCTTCGGCCTGTACGCGGTGGGCTTCCTGCTCATCCGCAGGCTGTCCCGGATCGACGTGTAGGGGAGGGTGACGACCATGGCACTGCTGCTGGCCGCGCTGATGGCCCTGAGCGTCTGGGGCGTCTTCGCCGGTATCCGCATGTACCGCGCCGACGCCAAGCTCCCCGGCGATCTGCTGCTCGCCCTGGAGGTCGGCGCCACCCGCACCGGCGCGGTCGACTCCGTCATCGACCGCATGGGCATGCGCTACGCCCCCGCCGTACTGCGTCTGATGGGCCCCAAACAGGTCGCCAAGTACCGCCGCAAGATCGACCTCGCAGGAAACCCCGGCGGCCTGACCCTCAACCGCTACGCGGCCCGCCGGGCGGTGTACGGCGCCCTGGGCGCGCTGGGCTTCCTGGTCTTCCTCCTGCGCGGCGACTACCTGGTGGCACTGCTGCTCCTGGCCTTCGGGGCGTTCTGGACGGAGGTCGGCATCTGGTCGGCGATCCGGGTCCGCAAGGACGTCATCGAACGCACCCTGCCGGACTTCCTGGACGTCCTCGCCGTCGTCGTCAGCGCGGGCCTCGGCTTCCGCCAGGCCCTGGACCGCGTGGCCGCCAAGTACGAGGGTCCCTGGGCCGACGAGATCCGGATCACCCTGCGCCAGATGGACCTGGGCGTGAGCCGCCGCGAGGCCTTCGCGGAACTGCGCCGCCGCAACGACTCCGAACAGGTCGCCATGTTCGTCACCGCCCTCCAGCAGGGCGAGGAACTCGGCGCGCCGATCGTCGACACCCTGGTGTCCATCGCCAAGGACATGCGCCGCACCGACGCCCAGAACGCCCGCCGCAAGGCGGCCCGCGCGGTCCCCAAGGCCACCATGATGATCACCACCTTCATGGTCCCCGCCACCATGCTGCTCCTCGCCGCGGGCCTGCTCCTCGGCTCGGGGACGGACTTCGGCACCATCACGGGGGAGTAGCGGAAGATGACGACGGTGCCGACGGCGGGGGAGGGCTGGGGGCGCGCCCGATGGACCCTGCGCGACCGCCTCCGCCACGCGCTCCCCCCGTTGATCCCCCAGCCCCCCACAGACACGGGCACGGGCGCTGGTGCTGAACCGGCGGCCATCCCCCTCCAGGTGAACGCCCTCCAGGCCCTGTGCCGCCAGGTCTTCGGCTTCCGGCTGGCGATGATCGCGGTGGCCGCCCCCGCGGCACTGATGAACGCGGGCCCCGGACTGGGCGTACGCCTGGTCGGCGCGGCGGCCGTCGTCACCTTCATGGTGTCGTACGTCCTGTTCCGCGACTGGGAACGCTTCGGCCCCCTCCTGCTGCGCCACCCCGCCCTCCTGGCGGCGGACACCGCCTTCGGCGCGCTCCTGCTGATCTCGGCGGGCCCGGACAGCACACTCGCCTACGTCGGTGTCTGCACCCCGCTGCTGGCGGGCCTGGTCTACGGCTGGCGGGCGGCGGCCGTCTTCGCGTCCCTCCAGGGCCTGATCCTCTGGGTGACCGAGGCGACCCTGAACCGCGACCAGCCGACCACGGTCGCCGAATCCCTGCTGCTGCCCGGCCTGTGCGTGATCGTCGGTGCCGTCGGCTCCACCCTGCGCAACCTGCTCCTCCGCTTCGGCGCCGCCACCCAGGCCCTGACGGAGGTCCGCACCCGGCTGGCGACGACGGAGGCGGTCGGCGCGGAACGCGCGCGACTGGCGCGCGAGTTGCACGACTCGGTGGCCAAGACCCTGCACGGCGTGGCCCTGGCCGCGGAGGGCCTGGCGGCGACGGCGGCCCGCACGGCCGCCGACCCGGACCTGATCCGCCGCCAGGCGGACCTGGTGGCCCGTTCGGCCCGCCAGGCAGCGGCGGAATCCCGCCACCTCCTGACGGACCTGCGGGGCACCCCGGTGGAGGGCCCGGTGGAGGGCGCGGACCTGGGAGGAGAACTGATGTCCCGGGCGAAGGACTTCGAGGCACGTACGGGCCTGAAGGCGACGTACGCCGGACAGGACCCTTCGCCGCCCCAGCTCCCGCCGATCCCGTCGGCGGTGGCCCGCCAGCTCCTCACGATCGCGTCGGAGGCGATGGAGAACGCCCACCGGCACTCCGGGGCGGCCCGGGTGGAGGTCGCCTTACGGGTGATGGGCGATCAACTCCGCTTGACGGTGTACGACGACGGACGCGGCCTGCCCCCGGACACCACCCTCGAACGCCTCCGCCGTTCCGGCCACTTCGGACTGGTCGGGATGGTGGAACGCGCGGCGTCCGTGGGCGCCCGCATCCGCGTCGGCAAGGGGGACCATCCGCGCGGCACGGAGGTCAGATTGGACATCCCGCTGCACACCCTCGTCCTTCGGGGACAGGCGTGCGAGGAGCAGGAGAGGAGGCCCTGACATGAAGATCCCGTACGACGAACTGCCGTCGGCGCCACCGCTGACGCCCTTACGGGTCATGGTGGCCGACGACAACCCGGTGGTCCGCGCCGGCCTCAACGCGCTGCTCTCCGGCCGGGAGGACATCACGGTGGTCGCCCAGGCGACGGACGGCCGGGAGGCGTGCGAGGCGGCCCGCAGGCTCCGGCCGGACGTGGTGCTGCTCGACGTCCGCATGCCCGGCGTGGACGGCATCTCGGCGCTGCCGTATCTGACCCCGCTGGCACCGGTCATGATGCTGACCTACAGCGGCGAACCGGACATCGTGCGCGAGGCGCTGCGACTGGGGGCGCGGGGGTATCTGGTGCACGGCGAGTTCACGGTGGAGCAACTGGTCACGGCGGTACGGGACATGACCACCGGCCGCCCGCACCTGACCCCGACGGCGGCGGAGGCCCTGCTGGGACGGGCCCAACACCCCGCCAAACCCGATGCGAGTGCACATGACGATGACGTAAATCGCGTTTTCCGGGGGTCAAATTCACCAGAAAACCTTTCGCAGATGCAATCCTCTATGGCACAGTCATCGTTGGGCACGGTGCCGGGGGCCGTGGCCGCACGGGCGGGGTTCCGACTCAGCGCGAGGGAGGCGGAGATCATGGACCTCATCGCAACGGGCATGAGCAATCAGCAGATCGCCGCCCTGTGCTTCATCAGCGAGAAGACCGTCAAGAACCACATCAACCGCATCTTCGCCAAACTCCACAGCGCCAGCCGCGCGGAGGCCACGGCGAAGTGGCTGGGAACGGCACGCGAAGCGGGGTGGGGAGCATGACCGGTCCACACCGGAATTGGGCCCGGGGGTGGGCCCTGGGGCCCTGGGGTAGGAGAGGGGGGTGGCGCTACGGTGCGGGCGTCGGGAGCGGCAGTGGCCACGGTCACCCTGGAAGGGAACGTCATGGGCAACTGGATCAAGGGCGCGGTTTCGGGTCAGCGCCGTCGGGGCGCTCAAGGCGACCAGGGACAGACGGCGGTCGAGTATCTCGGGATCATTGCCGTGGTTGTGGCGATCGTGCTGGCCATTACGGGGACGGACATCGGGAACACGATCTACAACGCGATCACGGACAAGGTCAACGAGGTCATCGGCGGCTGACGCGGGCTCGTCAACGAGGCGACGCGGGGCAGGCCTTCCCCATCTACATCACGGTGGTGGCGGGTCTGCTCTTTCTTGCGCTCGCCTTCCTCGCGGTTGGGCAGGCGGCGGCAAATCGCAATGGCGCGCAGACCGCTGCTGACGCTGCGGCGTTGGCCGCGGCGCAGGAGACGCGGGACGACCTCGCAGGCGTCTGGTTGGAAGATGTGCTCAACCCCGACAAGTGGCAGGCGATATTTGATGGCATCGCGCCCGGCGTCGAATCAGCGTGCTGGCGTGCGTACGAACTGGCCGCGATGAATGACGCGCAGGCCACCTGCGCGTCCGACGGGCTGCTCGCCTACGAGGTTGAGGCCACCACCAACAAGACCGTAGGGGATTCGATTGTGCCCGGTACGGCGGGGAAGCGGTCTACGGAAACGGCGAGGGCCGTGATCGAACCGCACTGTACCTTCGAGCTTCCCGGCGAGGACGCCGGTGATGATGTGCTGCCGAGTCTCTCGTGCGATGGCGAGGACTGGGAACTGGATCCAGAAGACCTCACTGATCTGCCGGGCCCCGAGGACCTCTTCGACGTCCATCTGGCCGACTGACAGACGAACGACAAGTGATGAAGGAAGCGGAGTCATGAGTATTCGGTTCACGGCGAAGGCTCGTAGGGGGATGGCTGCGTTGTCCGTTGCGGCCTGTGTGGTCCTCGGCGTGGCGGGATGCGGAGGCGGAGGTGGTGACGGGGACAGCGGGAAGCCGGATTCCTCAGCATCCGCGTCCAAGGCCGACGGGTCAGATCCGAGCACTCAGGAAGGACAGGCCGCCGAGTCCCTGGCGGAGCTGAGAGGGGCAGACGGATTGATCCTCCAGATCACGTCCGCGCAGCGTGACGGCGGTGGCTTCCTCACCGTGAGCGGCACCCTCAAGAACGACGGTGCAGAACGGATCTCCGTTCCCGGCGAAGTACGGGGTGACGAGACCGAGATCCTGAGGCACGGCATGTCGCTGGGCGGGGCAACCCTTGTCGACAGCAAGACGAAGAAGCGTTACTACGTACTGCGCGACACGGACGGTCGTCCCCTGACGACCACGGGCTTCTCTTCGCTCAAGGCCGGTGAATCACTGGCGGTCTTCATCCAATTTCCCTCCCCCCCCGCCGAAACCACCGAAGTAACCTTCCAGCTCCCCACCTTCGCCGCCGCCCCCATCCAGATCTCCGGATGAGGACCCCGACCATGAAGCGCACCCGCCTCACCCTCCCCCTGATCCTCGCGACGACGACCGTGCTCCTGGTCACCGCCACCGTCGCGCACGCGGAGGACGATCCCAGCGTGCCGCCCGGTACCGAGGCGAGCGCGTCGGCTCCGGTCGAGGTCGATCCGAACGACCCGGATCTGAAGATCCCCGAGGGCGCCACCCTGGCGGAGCCCAAGGTGCTGGACATCAAGACGGTCGTCGAAGAACAGAGCGGCGACGAGCGGCGCGAGGACACCAACGCGGATGTGAAGTTCGCGCTCCAGGCCGAGGTGCTGTTCCCCAAGGGCAGCGCCAGCCTGACCAGCGAGGCCAAGGCCAGGATCGCCGTGATCGCCGACGAGATCGAGGCACAGGGCGGATCCGCGGTCCGTGTCTTCGGCTTCACCGACAACCTCGGCTCCGCCTCCTCCGGCGACGTCCTCTCCAAGGAGCGCGCCAACGCCGTGCACGACATCCTCGTCTCCGAGCTGAACGACCCCGACGTCACCTTCGAGGTCCGCGGCTACGGCGAGGAGTACCCCATCTCCTCCAACGCCACCGAGGCCGGCCGCAAGAAGAACCGCCGGGTCGAGGTGTCCTTCCCCCGCACCGACAACTGACCTCACTCCCCGCCCATCTCCACCCTCACCCGCACCCCCGCCCGTACCCCCCACCCCGCCATCCCCCCCGCCTCCGCTTCCAGCACAAACCGGGAGCGCAGGCGGGGCAGGCCCAGGCGCCCTGGCGGCATGGTCCGCACGGCGATGACCCGCAACCCGCGGTCGAGATACGCCACGTCGATCGGGAAGCGCATCCCGAATGTGTGCACACTCCCCGCCGGCGTCAGCAGCAGCGCCCCCTCGATGCCGTCCCGCCCGAGCAGCCCCCGCGTCCGCGCCCGATACGACCGGGCCACCTCCAACGGAACCCTCACCGGAGCTGCCACCGAAGCCGCCACCGCAGTCTCCGGCGGCCCGCCCCCCACCCCCGAACCCACGACCAGCACTCCCCGCCCGTCCCGCCACCGTCGCCCCACGCCCGACCACCTCCGCGCCCGACCCAACCACAGGACACCCACCCTCCGCCCCGCCGACGACCCAACCACAGGCACGCCACCCCCACCCCCACCCCCGCCGCGCCCCCCGGCAAACCGTTTGTCCCCCAGGGCGTGCGCTGGGTAGGAAGAGGGCCATGACCACTCTCGGCGCCGTCTTCCGCCCCGAACTGCCCCCCGAACGCCTCCGCTCCCTCGCCCTGCTCGCCGACGACCGCGGGCTCGAAGAGCTGTGGCTCTGGGAGGACTGCTTCTTCGAGGGCGGCATCTCCACCGCCGCCGCGGCCCTCGCCTGGACCGAGCGGGTGCGGGTCGGCGTCGGGCTGCTCCCGGTGCCGTTGCGCAATGCCGCGCTGACCGCGATGGAGGTCGCCTCGCTGGACCGGATGTTCCCGGGGCGGGCCGTCCTCGCCGTCGGACACGGTGTGCAGGGCTGGATGGGCCAGGTCGGCGCCCGCGTCGAGTCCCCGCTGACGCTGCTGCGCGAGCACCTCGTCGCGCTGCGGGCACTGCTCGCCGGGGACACGGTCACCACCAAGGGCCGGTACGTCTCCCTCGACGACGTCACCCTCGACTGGCCCCCGGCCGCCCCCGTGCCGATCCTCGCCGGTGCCACCGGCCCCCGTACCCTGCGGCTCACCGGAGAGGCGGCCGACGGGACCGTGCTGACCTCCGGCACCACCCCCGACGATCTGCGCCGCGCCCGCGAGCTGATCGAGGGGGGGCGGCGGGCCGCGGGCCGGACCGGCGACGGCCACCGGACCGTCGTCTACCTCCTCGCCGCCACCGGCCCCGACGCCGAGCGCCGGGTGCACGCCGAGCTGGCCGCGGAAGGGCGCGCCGACCGCCCCGACCGGGGCGCGGCGGGCGACGCCGCCACCGTGGCGGCGGCCGTACGGCGGCTCGCCGACGCGGGCGCCGACGCCGTGATCCTCCAGCCGACCGGCGACGAACCGGACCCGGAGGCGTTCGTGCGGTTCGCCGCCGAGGACGTACGGCCGCTGGTGCCCTGACCCGCCCACCCCCAACGGCGGCGGCCTCCCCCCTCTCCCCCCTCTCCCCCCCTCACCTCCCTGAGATGGTCAGCCCATGCCCCACCCCACCTTCGAAGAACTCGTCGCCGAAGGCGCGGCCGTCCCCACCGAGGGATGGGACTTCTCCTGGTTCGAGGGCCGTGCCACCGAGGCGCGGCCCTCCTGGGGATACGCGCTCGGCCTCGCCGGACGCCTCGGCGCCGCCACCGCCGCGCTGGACATCCAGACCGGCGGTGGCGAGGTCCTGGACTTCGCCCTCGCCCATACGGCCCGTACGCCACCCCGCACCACCGCCACCGAGGGCTGGCCCCCGAACGTCGACAAGGCCACCGCCCTCCTGCGCCCCCACGGCGTCCCCGTGGTCGCGTCCCCCGAGGACGCCCCGCTCCCGTTCGAGGACGCCGCCTTCGACCTCGTCTCCAGCCGGCACCCCGTGCGCCCGCACTGGCGGGAGATCGCCCGTGTCCTCACCCCGGGCGGCACGTACTTCGCCCAGCACGTCGGCCCCGCCAGCGTCTTCGAACTGGTCGAGTACTTCCTCGGGCCACAGCCCGCCGCAGTCCGCGGCGCCCGCCACCCCGACCTGGAGCGCGCCGACGCCGAGGCCGCCGGGCTGGAGGTCACGGCGCTGCGGGCGGAGCGGCTGCGGATGGAGTTCCACGACATCGCCGCCGTCGTGCACTTCCTGCGCAAGGTCGTCTGGCTGGTGCCGGGCTTCAGCACCGAGGGGTACGAGCCGCGGTTGCGCGCCCTGCACGAGCGCATCCGGGCCGAGGGCCCCTTCGTCGCGCACAGCACCCGCCACCTCTTCGACGCCCGCAAGCCGCCGCCCCGCTGAGCCCACCGCCGTCCATTGCCGTCCTCACGCGTGCGCCCCGACCCCCACCTCTCCCACCACCAGCTCCGCCCGCGCCTCCAGCACCTCTCCCACCCGTTCGACCCGCTCGCCCAGCTCCCGCCGCTGCCGTGCCGTGAGCCTGCCCAGCGGCTCGACGGTGACCGTCGTACGACGTCCCTGGCGCCGCTGGTGCCAGACGCCCGCCACGACCCCGTCCACCAGCAGCACGGGAAAGTTCCCGGCCTGTCCGCCCGCCAGCGCCCGCCGGTAGGCCGGTCCGGGGAACAGCAGCTCGCGCGGCTGGGCGGCGATGCCGTACGCGTCGAAGTACGGCAGGAGCCGTACGCCGCGCGCCGGGGTGTCCGGGAACTCCGTGTCGCCCGTCACCAGCCAGGCCGCGGCGCCCTCGAAGTCGACCTTCTCGATCTCACCCGCGTTCGCCAGCGCGGCGAACAGCCGGTTCGCCCAGCCCTGCGGCGCCGCCAGCCACTTGGCGAAGTGCTGCGGCGTAGCCGGTCCGTAGGCGTGCAGATAGCGGCGGACCAGGGCGGCCGGCGCGATGTCCGGGGCGAGCGGGGTGAAGTGCGGCGGGCGGGTGTAGGTGACCTTGCGACCGTGGTTCGGGCCGAAGCACAGCGCGCCCGACTGCCCGGCCCGGTGCAGTACCGACCGCCAGCGCGGCCACAGGTCCTGGAAGGCGGGCATCACCCGTTCCCCGGCCCAGGGCCCGGTGCGCGCCACGACCTCCTCGCCCAGCTCGTCGATGGTCAGGCACCGGTGCTCCAGCGCCTCCCCGATCGCCGTGACCACCTGCTCGGTCCGCTCCTCGGTGAGACCGGTGGGGTTGGGGCCGGTCGGTACGGCGGTGAGCGCGGCGCAGAACAGCGGCAGTTCGGCGGTGGGCAGCAGATGTACGGTGCCGCGCGGGCCGTGCGTCTTCACCAGCGAGGGCCCTGGTGAGCCGCCGGGTGAGGCGCCCTCCGGCCGCACCGCGCTCCACAGTGCCGTCCGGACATCCGCCCGGGTCCGTCCGGCGGTCCGGACGCCGATCGACAGCTCGGCCGCGGACAGCACCTGGGCGTGCGCGCCGAGCATCGCGGACACGATGTGGGGCACGTCGACGGTGTCCGACGCGGGATTGGCCAGGAACTGCCGGTCGAGCCGTCTGGCGCTCGCCGCACTCCATGTGATCGCAAGGGTCATGAGGACGACCGTAGGCAGGGACTAGGTCAGGTTCTGGCCTCATGGCTGGGGTTCGCAAATGGCAATAAATCGCCCAAATGGGTCTAACCGTCAATCTGTCGCTCCGTCACTTCACATGTTTTCCACATCGTTATCGCGATCAATTCGCATCTACGTCGAGCCTCACGTAAGTTCAGACCAAGGTAATTCGCGTGAGCAAAGCTGCGCGGTAGGCATCGCGCAGTGGAGGGGGCTGCGCGATGCCGTGCCCGTGCGGTCAGGTGTCATGGCCCGTGCCACGTGCGCTTTCGTCCGCGGATTAGCCCATCGGGTGGATCCTGGGCGCTGCGGCGGGGCGGGCCGCCAAGGGCCGGGAACCGGCCATGAACCCGCTGTGGAGCGGGCCTTTCATGGCTGCCGGGGCGTTGCCGGACAACTTCGGAGAGTAGTTGTGGCACGCCGATGCACGCAGCATCACTTACAAAGGGTTATGGTGGAAGCCCCCCCTCGGGCCGGTCCGTCTCCCCCCCACGGACCGGCCCGTTTTTCTGTGCTCCGCCGACCCGCCCCCTCCTCCGCGCCGCGGCCCGCGCCCGCCTCTCCGCCCCGGCCCATGCCCGTGCCCCCTCACCATGACCCGCACTCCCCACCCACGGCCCACCATGGCGGCGCATGGCCCTTTCACAGCCCGCCACCCGCGTGCGCCGACCGGTCCCCCGGGGCCCAACACCCCTTGGGGAAACCGTCGTCGAACGGGGGTAGGCTCAGGCCCCTCGGGGGACCGCCACTCGGACTGGAACCGCACTCGGCCGGGCAGTCCGACCTGTACCGGAGGGGCTGACAATCACGTGAACCTGCGCGACACGCTGCGTGGTCTGCTGGTCAGGCTGTACGCGCACCGGGTGGAAGGCCACCTGGACCACGCTCAGGTGCCCCAGCACATCGGCGTCATCATGGACGGCAACCGGCGCTGGGCCAGGGCCTCCGGATCCACCGCGGTGCACGGGCACCGGGCCGGTGCGGAGAAGATCGGGGAGTTCCTCGGCTGGTGCACCGAGACCGATGTCGAGGTGGTCACCCTCTGGCTGCTGTCGACCGACAACTTCGACCGCCCCAAGGACGAGCTGGTCCCGCTCCTCGGCATCATCGAGGACGTCGTGCGCAGCCTCGGCGCCGACGGACGCTGGCGGGTGCACCACGTGGGCACCATGGACCTGCTGCCCGCCGGGATGCAGCACACCCTGAAGGAGGTCCAGGAGGCCACCTCCGACATCGACGGGATAACCGTCAATGTCGCCATCGGCTACGGCGGCCGGCAGGAGATCGCCCACGCGGTCCGCTCGATGCTGCTCGACGCCCACGACCGGGGCACCACGATGGAGGAGCTGGCCGAGGCCGTCGACGTGGAGATGATCGGCGGTCATCTGTACACCGGCGCCCAGCCCGACCCCGACCTCGTCATCCGCACCAGCGGAGAACAGCG
Source organism: Streptomyces sp. NPDC059477 (assembly GCF_042749375.1). Taxonomy (NCBI): domain Bacteria; kingdom Bacillati; phylum Actinomycetota; class Actinomycetes; order Kitasatosporales; family Streptomycetaceae; genus Streptomyces; species Streptomyces sp. NPDC059477. The sequence continues at coordinate 125,814 of NZ_JBHYUG010000004.1, forward strand.
GCTGTCCGGATTCATGCTGTGGCAGACGGCCCACTCCGAGTACTACTTCTGTGACGTCTTCTGGCCCGCGTTCCGCAAGGTCGACTTCCTGCGCGCCCTGCGTGACTACGCCGCCCGCCACCGCCGCTTCGGCGGCTGAGCACCGAACCGGCAGGAAAACCGCCCCGCGTACCGGCACGGTCACCCGACCGCGTGAGGCCATACCCGTCCAACAGGGTGCTGTCCCGGCAAGACGGGTGTAACCCAGACGTACCTCTCTTCATACGGAGTTCACCGGAGCGCCGTCATATGCCGTGGCATGGCAGCGCGTGTTCGAGGGCATAACGCAAACAGGTCGACATCCGAACCACGGGTGTCTCGATCTCAGCGGACGGCACGGGGCCGTCCGCCCGGGAGGCCCTTTGCACCAGCCCGACCGTGCGGTCTCGGCACGGGAGAAGCCGCGGAGGGCCGGTTCACGGCCCGTGGTGCCACGGGGCCGAGGACCGGTCCAGAACCTCTCCGTCGCTCCCCGACCTCATCCGAGGGGGTACGTCCTTCCGTGGTGACCAGCACAAAGCGCCACAAGCCAGACCGGCGCACCTATGTTCTCGACACCAGCGTCCTGCTGGCCGACCCCAATGCCCTCACCCGATTCGACGAGCACGAGGTAGTGCTCCCGATCGTCGTGGTGACGGAGCTGGAGGCCAAAAGGCACCATCCCGAACTCGGCTACTTCGCCCGTCAGGCCCTGCGCCTGCTGGACGACCTGCGGGTGCGGTTCGGCCGTCTCGACGCCCCCATCCCCACCGGGGAACTGGGCGGCACCATCCGTGTCGAGCTCAACCACTCGGACCCCAGCGTGCTGCCGACCGGCTACCGCCTGGGGGACAACGATTCCCGCATCCTCGCGGTCGCCCGGAATCTCCAGGCGGAGGGTTTCGATGTCACCGTCGTGTCGAAGGACCTGCCGCTGAGGATCAAGGCGTCCTCCGTCGGCCTGCTCGCCGAGGAGTACCGCGCCGAGCTGGCCATCACGGACTCCTCCGGCTGGACCGGCATGGCCGAACTGACGCTGCCCGCCGAACAGGTGGACATCCTCTTCGAGGAAGGACACGTGTATGTGCCCGAGGCGGCCGAGCTGCCCGTGCACACCGGACTCACCATCCAGTCCGAGCGGGGCAAGGCGCTCGGCCGGGTGACTCCGGAGGGCAGCGTCCGGCTGGTGCGCGGCGACCGGGAGGCGTTCGGCATCAAGGGCCGCAGCGCCGAACAGCGGATCGCGCTGGATCTGCTGCTCGACGCGGACATCGGGATCGTCTCGATGGGCGGCCGGGCCGGCACCGGCAAGTCGGCGCTGGCACTGTGCGCGGGCCTGGAGGCGGTCCTGGAGCGCCGCCAGCACGAGAAGATCATGGTCTTCCGGCCGCTGTACGCGGTGGGCGGGCAGGAGCTGGGCTATCTGCCGGGCACCGAGGCCGAGAAGATGAGCCCCTGGGCACAGGCGGTCTTCGACACGCTGTCGTCGGTCACCAGCCGCGAGGTCATCGAGGAGGTCACCGCCCGCGGGATGCTGGAGGTGCTCCCGCTCACCCATATCCGGGGACGCTCGCTGCACGACGCGTTCGTCATCGTGGACGAGGCCCAGTCACTGGAGCGCAATGTCCTGCTGACCGTCCTGTCCCGGATCGGCGCGAACTCACGCGTCGTCCTCACCCATGACGTGGCCCAGCGGGACAATCTGCGGGTCGGGCGCTACGACGGGGTGGTCGCCGTCGTGGAGAAACTGAAGGGGCATCCGCTCTTCGCGCATGTCACGCTCACCCGGTCCGAGAGGTCCCAGATCGCCGCGCTTGTGACCGAAATGCTGGAGGACGGCCAGATCTGACCCACCCGCCCCACGGCGGGGTGAATGTCCGGCAGTTGGCGCCGTTCGGCAAAGGGGAAGACCCTAGCCGGGCGGCGCCTTCGCGCGTCACCCTTTTGCGGAATCCCACGAGGCGCGCGGGGTGTGAGCTTTCACACGCAACACATAATTGCCTCCCGGCGCCGGGTTACGGCAGAGTCTCGTTCCTGTCAGGCCCCGCATACGGCACCCGCGTACCCCGAGGGGTACGGCACCACCGCAAACTCCACATCGTCGCCGTATGCCGCCCAAGCACTTCGCGGCGCTCCCATTCGGGAGTTGCCCACCGGGCCCGCGCCTCCCGTGACCCCGCAGTTGGGAGGCCAGCGCAAGGGGCACGATCGCGTCCGTGAGGGTCACCGAAGCGGGCGACGCTGGAAGGAAACCGTGTGAGCCGGATCTCGGTCCGGGGGTTCGCAGTGGCCTCGGCCACCGCGGTCACCGCCGTCGGAAGCGTTGTCGGTGTTGCCTCGGGCAGCATCGCGCAGAACAACGATGCCGAAGCGACGGCGACCGACCTGACACTCCTCGCGGACATACCCACAGGCCAGCAGGCCCAGGTACAGACCGCGTCCCTCACGCAGCAGGCCAATGTCCAGGCCATCGCCGCGGACGCGAGCGCCAAGAAGGATGCGGAGGAGACCGCCCGCAAGGCTGCGGCCGAATCCGCCGTCGCGAAGAAGGCAGCCGCCGAGGAGGCCAAGGCCAAGGCCGAGCAGGAGGCCAAGGAGCGCGCAGAGGCCGAGGCGGCCGAGGAGGCCGCCAGCGAAGAGGCCGCCGCCGACGCGACCAGCTTCAGCGTCCAGAGCTCCTACACGGTCGCCCAGATCCAGGCCATGGCCCGTCAGATGGTGCCATCCGGCCAGTGGACCTGCTTCAGCAACATCGTGGACCACGAGTCCGACTGGAACTACAAGGCGGTCAACCCCTCCTCGGGTGCCTACGGTCTCTTCCAGGCCCTGCCCGCCGGCAAGTACGTCTCCGCCGGCGCCGACTGGCAGACCAACCCGGCCACCCAGATCAAATGGGGCCTCAGCTATATGAACGAGCGCTACGGCAGCCCGTGTGACGCCTGGTCGTTCTGGCAGGCCAACAACTGGTACTAGACGGCCCGGCGTCCGGTACCGGCCGCACCTCGGCAGCGCGGTCCTCGCACTCCTTTGCGGCCCCCCGCTCAACCTCGTGAAGCCCCTCCCCGTCCTAGGGGGAGGGGCTTTCGCCCTGTACGGTCGGATACGGCGACTCCAGGGGGGAGTGGTGGGGAAGGACGGGGGAAGAGGACGGATCATGTCGCGAGTGCCAAGGTGGCTCGGCCGGATCGGTACCGGACTGACCGACATGGGCGAGCGGTTGGAGGCGCGTCGCGCCGAGGCCGACGAAGAGGACGACATCCGGCCCGAACCGGACGGCCACGCCGAGCGGATCCCGCCGCCCCCCGCGCATCAGCCCGCCCGACCGGCCCGGCCCGACCCCGTACAGGTCGTGCCCTGGGGGGTGCGGGTCGCCGCGGAGGCGGGCTGGCGGCTGCTGGTGCTGGCCGGCACGCTGTGGGTGCTGATGCGGGTCATCAGCGCCGTACAGCTGGTGGTGCTCGCGTTCGTCGCCGCGCTGCTGATGACCGCGCTGCTCCAGCCGACCGTGGCCGCGCTGCGCCGGTACGGGGTGCCGCGCGGACCGGCCACCGCGCTGACCGCGATCCTCGGGTTCGTGGTGATGGGGCTGATCGGGTGGTTCGTGACCTGGCAGGTCATGGAGAACATCGACACTCTCTCCGACCAGGTCCAGGACGGCATCGAGGAGTTGCGGCGCTGGCTGCTCAACAGCCCGTTCCATGTCACCGAGGCACAGATCAACGACATCGCCGCCAATCTGCGCGACGCGGTGGGCGCCAACACCGACGAGATCACCTCCGTCGGACTGGCGGGCGTCACGGTCATCGTGGAGGCGCTGACGGGCATCGCACTCGCCGCGTTCTGCACCCTGTTCCTGCTCTACGACGGCCGGCGGATCTGGGAGTGGGCGCTGAAGCTGGTGCCCGCGGCGGCCCGGCCCGGCGTGGCGGGCGCCGGACCGCGCGCCTGGCGCACCCTGACCGCCTATGTGCGCGGCACGGTCGTCGTGGCCCTCATAGACGCCACCTTCATCGGCCTGGGCATCTACTTCCTGGATGTCCCGATGGCGGTCCCGCTGGCCGTCTTCATCTTCCTGGGCGCGTTCATCCCGCTGGTCGGCGCGGTCATCTCCGGTGCCCTCGCGGTGGTCGTCGCGCTGGTCACCCAGGGCGTGTTCACCGGGGTGATGACCCTGGCCGTGGTGCTCGCGGTGCAGCAGATCGAGGGCCACATCCTCCAGCCGTTCATCCTGGGCCGGGCCGTGCGGGTGCATCCGCTGGCGGTGGTCCTGGCGGTCGCGGCGGGCGGCCTGGTGGCCGGGATCGGCGGCGCGGTGGTGGCCGTACCGCTGGTGGCGGTGACGAACACGGTGGTCGGGTATCTGCGGGCCTACGCGCAGGGGCGGTACGACGAGGAGGGCGCCGGGAAGGTCGTCCCGGCCCGGTCGGCCCCCGAGGACGCGGCCGTCGAGGACGGCGCGGGGTCCGGGGCCGCGGTCCTTGAGGGTGGGCCGGACGCCGAAAGCCCCGCCCACCAGGGGTGAGCGGGGCCGACGTACGGGGTGCTACTCGGAGAGCACGGCCTCGGCGTCGAGGGTGACGCCGACCGCCTGGATCACGGAGGCGATCTTGAACGCCTCCTGGACGGTCTCGCGGTCCACGCCCGCCTTGCGCAGCACCTGCTCGTGGGAGTCGAGGCACAGGCCGCAGCCGTTGATGGCGGAGACGGCGAAGGACCACAGCTCGAAGTCGACCTTGTCGACGCCGGGGTTGCCGATGACGTTCATCCGCAGGCCCGCGCGCAGGGTGCCGTACTCGTGGTCCGACAGCAGATGGCGGGTGCGGTAGAAGACGTTGTTCATCGCCATGATCGCGGCGGCTGACCTGGCGGCCGTGTACGCCTCCGGCGACAGGTTCTCCTCGGCCTCCGGCGCCAGTTCGCGCAGCACGATCGGGGAGCGGGAGGCGATGGCGGTCGCCAGGACCGTGCCCCACAGTTGCTGGGCCGGCAGGCCGGAGTTGCCGATGACCGAGCCGAGGTTGAGCTTCAGGTCCTTGGCGTAGTCCGGTATGCGGGACTTGAGGGAGTCGAGGGACATGGACTCACTCTCCGGCGAGCAGCGCGCCCGCGTCCAGCGTGTCCTCGCCCTTGGTCCAGTTGCACGGGCACAGCTCGTCCGTCTGGAGGGCGTCGAGGACCCGCAGGACCTCCTTGGGGTTACGGCCCACGGAACCGGCGGTGACCATCGTGAACTGGATCTCGCGGTTAGGGTCGACCACGAACACCGCACGCTGCGCGAAGCCGTCCTCGCCCTCGATGCCCAGGTCCCGCATCAGCTCGTGCCGGGAGTCGGCCAGCATCGGGAACGGCAGGTCGCGCAGGTCGTCGTGGTCCTTGCGCCAGGCGTGGTGGACGAACTCGGAGTCGCCGGAGAAGCCGAGGATCTGGGCGTCACGGTCGGCGAACTCGTCGTTCAGCTTCCCGAAGGCGGCGATCTCGGTCGGGCACACGAAGGTGAAGTCCTTCGGCCACGCGAAGACCACGAGCCACTTGCCCTCGTAGGACTTGTGGTGGATCTCCGCGAACTCCTTGCCCTTCTCCAGCGAGACACAGGCCGTGAGTTCGAACTCGGGGAACTTGTCACCGACAGTGAGCACTAGCTCTCCTTGTAGCGAGGAGACACCCCTCGCGGGGGCGTTTCCCATGGGTTGGACGTGCCCGATGCTCGCACAAGCTGGATTGATTGCGGAAATAGCTACACTCGGTCGGGTTGATCGGAGGGGGCTATCAGTGACCCTGGGTAAGGGTGTGGGGAATACGGTGGGGCTGTCGGCGGGGAAGCGGCGGCAGCCGAGTCTGGCCCAGTTGCGGGCCTTCGCGGCGGTCGCCGAGCATCTGCACTTCCGGGACGCGGCGGCGGCCATCGGCATGAGCCAGCCCGCGCTGTCCGGGGCGGTGGCCGCGCTGGAGGAGACCCTCGGTGTCACCCTGGTGGAGCGCACCACCCGCAAGGTGCTGCTGTCACCGGCCGGTGAGCGGCTCGCCGTACGGGCCAAGGCGGTGCTGGTGGAGGTGGCCGCGCTGTTGGAGGAGGCGGCGGCGGTACGGGCCCCGTTCACCGGCGCGCTGCGGCTCGGGGCGATCCCGACCGTGGCGCCGTATCTGCTGCCGACCGTGCTGCGGCTGGCGCACGACCGCTATCCCGAGCTGGACCTCCAGGTGCACGAGGAACAGACCGCGAGCCTGCTCGACGGGCTCACCTCGGGCCGGCTGGACCTGCTGCTGCTCGCCGTGCCGCTCGGTGTTCCCGGCGTCACCGAACTGCCCCTCTTCGACGAGGACTTCGTGCTGGTCACCCCGCTCGGGCATCCGCTCGGCGGGCGCGAGGGCATCGCGCGCGAGGCGCTGCGCGAGCTGCGGCTGCTGCTGCTCGACGAGGGGCACTGTCTGCGCGACCAGGCGCTGGAGATCTGCCGGGACATCAAGGCGGAGGGGCGCGGGTCGTCACCGGGTACGGGCGGGCGCCGGGAGGGGATCCCGGCGACGACCACCGCGGCCGGGCTGTCCACGCTGGTGCAGCTGGTCGCGGGCGGGCTCGGGGTGACGCTGCTGCCGCGCACCGCCGTCACGGTGGAGACCAGTCGCTCCAGCGGCCTGCTCACCGGGTCCTTCGCCGAACCGGCGCCCACCCGCCGGATCGCCCTCGTCATGCGCACGGGCGCCGCCCGCTCCGCGGAGTACACGGAACTGGCGGCGGCCCTGAGGGAGGCGATGGCGGGGTTGCCGGTCCGGGTGGTGGGGGGTTAGGGCCGGTCGTCGCCTTCCGCCTCCCGGCTGATCGGGGACGCCGTGCACGCTCCCTCGGTGCCTCAAGGGCGCGAAAGGTGTGCGGGGCGCGTGCTCGATGGCTCCCGTTCGGTGTGCCCGGCACCGACCCACGTGCCACTGCGGTCCGAGGGCCCGCGCTCGACGTGCCGTGGGGCGCCCTCTCTGGGGGGGGCGTGCTTGATGCTGCCGGGGCCGCGCTTCTTTCAGGAGGCTGTGCCTGACGCTGCCGGGGCTGCCCCCTTCGCGAGGCCGCGCCTGACGCTGCGGGCCCGTCCGACGGGCGGACGACGCCACGGGGACGTGGGCCCGGGCATCCGGCCCGGCGGAGGCGCGAGCCCCGTGGCTCCCGGTCGGTGTGCCGGGCATTGACCCACGTACCACCGCCCGTCCGAGGGCCCGTGCCTGGCGTGCCGTGGGGGCGCCCTCTCTGGGGTGCGCCCCCGGAGCCGCCCCCTTGGGGCACCGTGCCTGATGCCGCCGGGCGGTGTCAGGTGGGTGGGACCGGCGGGCGGGCGGCGCGCGGTGGGCCCCCGGCGCCGGCCCGGCGACCCCCGTTCACTCCGTGCGGAGTCCGTCCGGGCGCATCAGGCGCAGCAGCGGTGGCAGGCTCAGTGCGGTCACCGCGAGGACGACCCCCGCGCCGATGCCCGTCATGGTCAGCACGCTTCCCCAGTCCACCCGGACCGGGGTGTCCGACATGCGCAGCAGGACCGAACCCAGGACCAGGCCCACCACATTGGCCAGCAGCAGGCCGAGGGCGATGGGGATCGCCGTCTGCCACAGCACCGACAGGGTCAGCGTGGAGCGCCGGGTGCCGAAGGCGATCAGCGACGACAGCAGCTTCTTGCGCTCACGCAACTGCTCCAGCTGGGAGACCAGCAGGCTCGCCCCGATCAGCAGCAGCACACAGGCGGAGCCGACATACAGGCCGGTGCCGATGGAGGTGTAGCGGTCGGCGGTCTGCGAGGCGGCCCACATCATCGGGTCGGACAGCGGGTCGATCCGCGCCGCGGTGTTGCGGGCCCGCTCGAAGGCGTCCGGCACGGAGGTGTCGATCGCCAGGTACAGCTCGCCCGTCAGCAGCGCGCGCGCCCGCTCGGGCAGCGCCGACGGGGTGACCAGCAGGCCGCCCTTGTCGGTGTACCCCATCATCGTGGTCGTCGCCTCGGCCCGCTTGAGGGCGGGCAGGGTCCAGGCCAGTTCGGTGCCCCGGTCCTCGCCGTAGGTCGGGTCGAAGTACACCGTGCGGCCCTGCTTGCCCAGGGCGGCGGTGTCGCTGTCGTACTCCGCGTCGGCCACGGCGAACACATCGCCCTCCCGGCAGGAAGGCAGCTCGGCCATCTCCACCAGGTCGGCGCAGCTGCCCACGGTCACCGCGCTGCCCAGGTTCGGGTCCTTCGCCTTGTCGGACACATAGCCCTCGGCGTACGCGTACACCTTCCGTACCCCGTCGGTCGCGGCGAGCGCGGTGGCCGCCGTCTCCGTCGGAGTGCCCGCGGGCATGCTCACCTGCATCTGGACGCGCTGGGTGTCCTTCCCGGTCGCGCTGGTGTAGTCGCTCGCCACGCCGGTGAACAGCATCTGGAGGGCGATCGCGCCGGCGACCGCCACCGCGATGCCGTTGACCGTGCGGGCCGCCGTACCACTGCTCAGCTGGAGCCTGCGCACCGCGAGCTGCCAGGAGACCGGGCCGCCGCCGAGCCGGGCCACGAACCGCTCCACGATCCACGGCAGCAGCGCGGTCACGCCGACCAGCAGCAGCACCACACCGCCGGTGACCAGGTACTGGTTGAAGTCGCCGTCGTCGCGGCCCTGCCCGAGCATCGGGTACAGCAGCCCCAGACCGGCCAGCGGCAGCAGCAGCCGCCACCACAGCCGGCGTCGGCGCGGCTTCGCCGTACGGACCACGCCCAGCGGCTCGATGACCACCCCGCGCAGCGAGAACAGGGTCACCGCGACCGCGGCGGTCGGCACCAGCACCGCGACCAGCACGGCGAGCACCGGGGAGGGGTTGAGATAGCTGGGGAAGGCGCTGACGTCGAACACCTCGGCGGAGCCCGCGAGCTGCCGGCCCACCAGGAAGAAGGCCATGCCGAGGACCAGCCCGAGGACCGATCCGGCGAGCGCCTCGCCCGCCGCCACCCGACGCGTCATCGCGCTGTCGGAGCCCACCAGCCGCAGCGCCGCGAGCCGCCGGTCGCGTCCCTCGCCGCCGAACCGCTCGGCCGCGGCGACGAAGACCGCCACCGGCATCAGCAGCACCACGACGATGACCAGGATCAGCAGCAGCAGTACGGGGTCCCAGGGCTCGGAGATCCCGTCGTCCCGCCCGAAGGAGTCGATCCGCCGGACCGGGCCGCCGAGCTGCTCCGCCAGGTTCTCGCCGCCCCGGTAGAAGGCGAGTTCGTGCGAGCCGATCAGACCCGGCTCGGCGATGGTGCCGACGATCCGCTCGGGCAGCCGCTCGCGCAGCAGCGCGCCGCCCGGAGAGGCGAGCAACTTCTGGAGCGCGGGCGAGACCACCATCGTCCCCGGCGCCGGCCACTTCGCCACACCCGGCGGCAGCGGCGCCCGCGCGCCCTCCTGCTGGAGCACCCGGCCGCGCACATCGTCCTCGCGGAAGGTGGTGTCGACCGACGCGACGAGCAGGGTCCGGTCGGTGACCGGTATCGGCGGGGAGTCGAACGAATAGTCCTGGCGGGCCTGTTCGCGCTGGTCCCGCACGGCCAGCGCGTTCGGGATGGCCGTGGTGAGCAGCAGCACCGCCACCCCGAGGCCGACCCCGACGGCGGTGAGCAGCGCCCGCGCCCGGCCGCCGCGTCCGCCGAACGCGAACCGGACACCCATGGAGAGATCGCGCGCCCACTGGGTGAGGAAGGGGGTCGCGCGGGTCGGCTCGGGCGGCGCGGTGGAGGGCGCGGGCCGGGTGACGGTCATACGACGCGCTCCATGTCCCGCGACCTGCCGTCCCGTACGACCAGTTCACGGTCGGAGTAGGCGGCCACCCGTGCCTCGTGGGTGACCAGCACGACGGCGGCGTTGGTGGAGCGGGCCGCGTCCGTGAGCAGGTCCATCACGCGCTCGCCGTTGAGCGAGTCGAGCGCGCCGGTCGGCTCGTCGGCGAACAGCACCCGGGGGCCGGTGACCAGCGCCCGCGCCACGGCGACGCGCTGTCCCTGGCCGCCGGAGACCTCGCTGGGCCGCTTGGCGCTCAGATCGTCGACCTCCAGCCGCTCCATCCAGGCCAGCGAGGCACGCTCGGCCGCCTTGCGGGGCGTGCCGTTCAGCCGCAGCGGCAGCGCCACGTTCTCCACACAGGTCAGTTCGGGCACCAGCTGCCCGAACTGGAAGACGAACCCGAACTCGGAGCGGCGCAGCGCACTGCGCTGGGTGTCGTTCATGGTGGCCATCTCACGGCCGTTGTACGTGATCGAGCCCGAGTCGGGCGTCACGATCCCGGCGAGACAGTGCAGCAGGGTCGACTTGCCCGACCCGGAGGGGCCCATCACGGCGACCACCTCGCCGGGGTGGATGGAGAACTCGGCGCCGTCCAGCGCCGTGGTGGGACCGTACGACTTGCGCAGCTCGCGCGCGGTGAGCAGGGAACCGGCGGGAACGGGGGCGGGAACGCTCACTTGGCCACCGCCTCGGCGAGCCGGTCCAGACGGGCCGCGGTCAGTTCCAGCCAGCGCAGGTCGGCCTCCAGGTGGAACAGCGCGTGGTCGCAGATCAGCTGGTCGGCGAGATCGCCCTTGCGCTTGCGGTCGGTGAGGATGCGCATCATCCGCAGATGCTCCGAACGCTGGGTGTCGAGGATCCCGGCGGCGTCGCGCCGGGTGAGCAGCGCGAGGACGACCTTGGTGTAGAGCGTGGACTGGAGATACGGCTCCGGCTTCTCCGGCGTCGCGAGCCACTGCTGGACGTCGGTGATCCCGGCGTCGGTGATGGCGTACCGCTTGCGTTCGGGGCCGCCGCCGGGCTCGATGCCGTCGACCTCCACGAGCCCGTGCTTCAGCAGCCGGGACATCGTGGAGTAGACCTGGCCGTAGTGCAGAGGCCGGTCCTGACCGAACTTTTCGTCGAAGGCCCGCTTGAGGTCGTAGCCGTGACGCGGCCCGGACTCCAGGAGACCCAGAAGGGTGTGACCGATGGACATGCCGAGCACTCTACACACCGGGTATACGCCATGTGTATACCCGGAGTGTGTAGATCATGGATGGAGGCGAAGGGGAGGGTGAAAGTGCAGGTGAGGGGCATTGTCACGGTTCCGTGACGGGGGTACGGCTGCCGGCCGGCCTAGGAACCCGGGGAACCCGGCGTACCCGAGGAATCCGGGGAGCCGGAGGCATCCGCCGACCCCACTGACCCCGCCGCTCCAGGGGACCCCGCCGCCCCCGGCGGACGCCCCCGCCGTGGGATCGGCCGGGCCTCCCCCGGCAGCCGGCCCGCCTCCGCCAGTGCCCGCCGCAGCAGGAACTCGATCTGCGCGTTGGCCGACCGCAGCTCGTCGGACGCCCAGCGCGCCAGCGACTCGTACACCGCGGGGTCCAACCGCAGCAGCACCTGCTTGCGCTGCTGCGGCCGGCGTTCGGGGCCGGTGCCTGCCGAGGGGCCGGTCACTGGTAGAGCGTCCCGGTGTTGAGAACCGGCTGCGCCGAGCGGTCCCCGCACAGCACGACCAGCAGGTTGGACACCATCGCCGCCTTCCGTTCCGAGTCCAGCTCCACGATGTCCTGCTCGGCGATCCGGGCCAGCGCCGCCTCGACCATCCCGACCGCCCCGTCCACGATCTGCCGCCGGGCCGCGACCACCGCGCCCGCCTGCTGCCGCTGGAGCATCGCCGAGGCGATCTCGGGCGCGTAGGCGAGGTGCGTGAAGCGGGACTCGATGATCTGCACGCCGGCCGCCTCGACCCGGGCGTGGAGTTCGACGCCGAGCTTCTCGGTGATTTCCTCGGCGTTGCCGCGCAGCGAGAGCCCGTCCTCCTCATGGGCGTCGTACGGGTACTCGATGGCGATGTGCCGCACGGCCGCCTCGGTCTGGGTGGAGACGAACTCGATGTAGTCGTCCACCTCGAAGACGGCCTGCGCGGTGTCCTCCACCCGCCAGACCACGACCGCCGCCAGCTCGACCGGGTTGCCGTAGGCGTCGTTCACCTTCAGGACGGCCGTCTCGTGGTTGCGCACCCGGGTGGAGATCTTCGCGCGGTCGGTGAGCGGGTTCACCCAGCGCAGTCCGTCCTGCCGGATGGTGCCCCGGTAGCGGCCGAAGAGCTGGACCACCCGGGCCTCGCCCGGTGCCACCGTGTTCAGCCCGCACATCACGATGAAGGCGGTGAGCGCGAGCACACAGCCGCCGATGATCAGCGCGGCCTTGCCGCCGGACGACGAGACGGCGACGGCGGACACCGCGATCCCCACCCCGCCGAACAGCCCGATCAGGCCGAGCACCAGCACCAGGCCGCCGCCGACACTGTGCGCGGCGAACTCCCGGACCCTCGGCTCCGGCATCGCCGGACTGTCCGGCACCTGCGCGGTTTCGGATATGGACATGACTGGGCCCCCGTCTCTCGGCGCGGACTCCCGACGGGAGCCCGCTAGCATTCGTCTAGCTAAGTGATAACACTTTACCCGACCACGGCAACCCCAACCCCCCTTCGTTCGTCGGTTTCAGTGGGCCAGGTCAGGACACGTGCGGATTCTCACGTCCGTAAATGACCGGATCATTCCCACTTCGGCACAGACGGCGGTGTTAGCTTCTGAGCCGACCCGAGCCCACACGGATGTGACGGACGAGAACGAAGCGGAGTACACGGACCCATGGGACGAGCGGAAGAGAGACGAGCGCGACAGCGCGGTGCGCGCCGCGCCGCCTCCAAGGGCCGCCGTTCGCCCCGCGCGGAGGGGCGGACCGGCATACGCCGCTTCCTGACCTGGCGGAAGCTGCTCGGTACGTTCCTCGGCTTCTGCCTGCTGTGCATCGGGGCGTTCATCGTGCTCTACATGGTGATCGACATACCCGAGGGCAACGCGGTGGCGCAGGAGCAGAGCAACGTCTACCAGTACAGCGACGGCACGCTGCTGACCCGCAGCGGCGAGATCAACCGGGAGATCGTGGACCTCGCGCGGGTCCCCAAGGACGTGCAGCGCACCTTCGTCGCCGCCGAGAACAAGACGTTCTACGAGGACTCCGGCGTCGACCTCAAGGGCACCGCCCGGGGACTGCTCAACACCCTGTCCGGCAAGGGCACCCAGGGCGGCTCGACCATCACCCAGCAGTACGTCAAGAACTACTACCTGACCCAGGAACAGACGGTCACCCGCAAGCTCAAGGAGCTGGTGATCTCCCTGAAGGTGGACCGCGAGAAGTCCAAGGACGACATCCTCGCCGGATACATCAACACCAGCTTCTACGGCCGCAACGCCTACGGCATCCAGGCCGCGGCGCAGGCCTACTACCGCGTCGACGCCGACCAGCTGACCGTCGAACAGGGCGCGTATCTCGCGGCGCTGCTCCAGGCGCCGAGCCAGTACGACTGGGCGGCGGCGTCCGAGACCGGCAAGAAGCTGGTGCAGGAGCGCTGGAACTACGTCCTGGACAACATGGTCGGGGAGGGCTGGCTGGACGCCTCCGCGCGGCAGGGCATGACGTTCCCGGTGCCGAAGGAGCCGCAGGGCACGCCCGGTCTCGAAGGCCAGACCGGCTATCTGGTCGACGCGGCCAACGAGGAACTCGCCGGGCAACTGGTCGCCCAGGGTTCGGCGGAGGACACGGACGACGCCCTCGCGATGGTCAAGCGCGGCGGCTGGACCATCACCCTCAGCATCGACAAGAAGAAGCAGGACGAGCTGGAGAAGGCCGCCGAGGACCAGCTGATCAGCAAGCTCGACCCGGACGAACGCGACGTCGACGCGAACATCCAGCCCGGCGCGGTCTCCGTCGACCCCAAGACCGGCGAGGTCGTGGCGATGTACGGCGGCGCCGACTATGTCGAGCACTACCGCAACAACGCCACCAGACGGGACTACCAGCCGGCGTCCACCTTCAAGCCGGTGATCCTGGCGGCGGCCGTGGAGGAGAAGTCCCAGACCCAGGACGGCGATCCGATCACGGCCGACACGGTCTACGACGGTGACAGCAAGCGCCCGGTCGAGGACGGCGGCCAGGAGGTGGGCTTCGCCCCGCCGAACGAGGACGACGTCGACTACGGCGATGTCACCGTGCAGACGGCGATGAACAAGTCCATCAACTCCGTGTTCGCGCAGATGGGCGTGGACGTCGGCATGGACAAGGTGATGGAGGTCGCCGCCCTGCTCGGCATGGACACCGACGGCATGGAGGCGGTGCCCGCGCAGACCCTGGGCTCCATGGGCGCCAGCCCGCTGGAGATGGCCGGCATCTACGCCACCCTCGACAACCACGGCAAGAAGGTCACACCGACGATCCTCGCCTCCGTGGAGCACAAGGACACGGTGGTGGAGCTGCCCGACCCGATCGGGGAGCAGGTGATCAGCCGCGAGGCCGCCGACACGGTCACCTCGGTGCTCACCGGCGTGGTCGACGACGGCACGGCCCGCACCTCGGTCCGGGAGAACCCGGAGCGCGACGGCCAGCAGGTGGCGGGCAAGACCGGCACCTCCGACTACGGCCGCTCGGCCTGGTTCACCGGCTACACCCCGGCCCTGGTGACCTCGGTCGGCCTGTTCGGCGAGGACGCCGGGTCCGGCGACCAGGTCGACATGAAGGGCGCGACCGGCACCCTGCCGGGCACGGGCCGGGTCAACGGCGGTGGCATCCCGGCGCAGATCTGGGCGCAGTACACCTTCGGCGCGATGGGCAAGGTCACCGAGTTCGACCTGGACACCGACCAGGGCGCCGGGGTCGCGCCGACCTGGACACCCACACCGACCCAGGAACCGACGCAGGAGCCCACCACCCAGGAGCCGACGACCGAGGCACCCGTGGAGACCCCGACCGAGGAGCCGACGACCCAGGAGCCGACGACCACGGAGGAACCGACGGAGGAACCCACCACCGAGGAGCCCCCGTCCGAGACCCCGACCTCGGGCCCGCCCACCAGCACCAGCCCGCAGCCGCCCACCACCCCGGAGGACCCCTGGCAGCAGGAGTGACCCTTGGCCGTCCGACGGGGACCCCTACGGACGAAGGCGCCGGCGTCTACTTCCCGTTGAAGGCGCCGGCGATCCGGTCGCCCAGCTCCTTGTCCACATTGCGCCAGTACTGAAGGGCACGCTCCAGCACCGGCCGGGAGACCCCGTTGGCCAGATGCCCGGTGATGTTCGACGCCAGCCGCTCCCGGGCGGCGTCGTCCAGCACCTCGCGGACCATCGTCCCGGCCTGCCCGAAGTCGTCGTCCTCCCGGTGCAGCGAGTAGGCCTCCCGGACCATCTCCCCGGCGGCCCGCCACCCGGCGATGTCCCCGAACCGGTCGACATCGGCCGCGGGCCCACCGTACGAATTGGGCGCGTAGGGCGCCGCCGTCCGGGCGGGCTCGTACCGCATGGGCCCGTCCTTGGCGTAGGAGTGGACGGCCGACCGCGCCCGGTTGGGCGGCAGCTGCGCGTAGTTCGGCCCGATCCGGTACCGGTGGGTGTCCGGGTACGAGAACAGCCGCCCGAGCAGCATCTTGTCCGGCGACGGGCCGATGCCCGGCACCAGGTTCGACGGCTCGAACGCGGCCTGCTCGATGTGGACGAAGTAGTCCTCGGGGTTCTTGTCGAGGGTCATCCGGCCGACCTCGATCAGCGGATAGTCGCCGTGCGGCCACACCTTGGTGAGGTCGAACGGGTTGAACCGGTAGTCCGGCGCGTCCTCGAACGGCATGACCTGCACATACATCGTCCAGGACGGGTTGTCGCCGCGGTCGATCGCCTGGAACAGGTCCCGCCGGTGCAGATCCGCGTCCTCCCCGGCGAGCCGGTCGGCGTCCGCCTGGGTGAGGAAGTCGATGCCCTGGTCGGTCTTGAGGTGGTACTGGATCC
Source organism: Streptomyces sp. NPDC059477 (assembly GCF_042749375.1). Lineage (NCBI taxonomy): Bacteria > Bacillati > Actinomycetota > Actinomycetes > Kitasatosporales > Streptomycetaceae > Streptomyces > Streptomyces sp. NPDC059477. The sequence goes on from NZ_JBHYUG010000004.1 coordinate 141,641, forward strand.
AGAACCGCTCGCCGCCGCCGTTGACCCACATATAGGCGTGGGACGAGTAGCCGTTCATGTTCCGGTACGTCTTCGGGATGCCCCGGTCACCCATCAGCCAGGTCACCATGTGCGCCGACTCGGGGGACAGGGTCCAGAAGTCCCACTGCATGTCGTTGTCGCGCAGCCCGCTGTCCGGGCGCCGCTTCTGGGAGCGGATGAAGTCCTGGAACTTCTGCGGGTCCCGGACGAAGAACACCGGGGTGTTGTTGCCGACCAGGTCGTAGTTGCCGTACTCGGTGTAGAACTTCAGCGCGAAGCCGCGCGGGTCGCGCCAGGTGTCGGGGGAGCCCTGCTCACCCGCGACGGTGGAGAAGCGGGCCAGCATCTCGGTGCGGCGGCCCGGCTGGAACAGATCGGCCTTGGTGAACTGGCTGACGTCGTTGGTCACCTCGAAGGTGCCGTAGGCGCCGGAACCCTTCGCGTGGACCACCCGCTCGGGGACCCGTTCCCGGTTGAACTGGGCCATCTTCTCGATCAGATAGTGATCCTGGAGAAGGATGGGTCCGGTGTCGCCGATCGTCAGCGAGTGTTCGTCGCTCTCCACCGGAATCCCGGCGTTGTTGGTGGTGTAGGGCGCGCGCTGGGGCGTCTGCGTCATGAGCGTCCTCCTTCAGAGGCTTCATGAGGTCGTCAGGTCGCTTGGCTCACCCCACCCACTCAACTCCGTCACCGGTACATCGGCAACTTCTGGATATGTTCCAGGTCCGGCGGTGTCCCGGACTTGCATGGAATCCAGATTCGTACCGAGTCCGAGTCCGGTCAGGTTTTGTTCAGCTCGAACCACACCACCTTGCCGGTGCTCAGCCGGGTCGCACCCCAGCGCCTCGCCAGCCGGTTCACCAGATACAGCCCGCGTCCGCCCTCGTCGGTGGCGCGCGCCTGCCGCAGCCGGGGCAGCTGGGGCACATCGTCGCCGACCTCGCAGCGCAGCACGTCCGTGCGCAGCAGCCGCAGGGTCACCGGCTTCGACGCGTATCGCACGGCGTTGGTCACGACCTCGCTGACCAGCAGTTCCACCGAATCCGTCAGGTCCTCAAGGCCCCAGCGGGTCAGCGCCCGCCGGGCGAGGCGCCGGGCCTTGCCGGGCGCGGCGTCCTCGGGTTCCAGGAACCAGTACGCCACGTCGTTGGGCGCGATCCCGTCGAAGCGGGCGGCGAGCAGCGCGATGTCGTCGTCCCGGTCGCCGGGACCGAGCATGTCGAGCACCTCGTCGCACAGCGCCTCAAGGGGCGGCGGATGGTCCGGGCCGGTGAGCTGGGCGGTCGCGGCGAGCCGCTCCCGCAGCTGCTCTATGCCGGTCCATACGTCGCGCAGCCTGGATTCCACCAGACCGTCCGTGTACAGCAGCAGGGTGGCCCCGGCGGGCGCGTCCAGCTCCACCGCCTCGAAGTCCACCCCGCCGACGCCGATCGGGGCGCCCGCGGGCACCGACAGCACCTCCGCCCGGCCGCCGAGGTGCAGCAGCACGGGCGGCGGGTGCCCGGCGTTGGCGATGGTGATGCGGTGCGAGACCGGGTCGTACACCGCGTACAGACAGGTCGCCATGCGGTCGGCGCCCAGCCGCTGGGCCTGCTCGTCCAGATGGTGCAGGACCTCCTGCGGCGGCAGATCCAGCCCGGCCAGGGTCTGCGCGGTCGTGCGCAGCTGGCCCATGATGGCCGCCGATGTCATGGAGTGACCCATGACGTCCCCGACGACCAGCGCGACCCGGCTGCCGGGCAGCGGAATGGCGTCGTACCAGTCGCCGCCGACCCGCGCGGTCTCGGCGGCCGGGAGATAGCGCGAGGCCAGCCGCACGCCCGTGGGGCGGGGCAGGGTCTCCGGGAGCATCGTGCGCTGCAACTCGTCGGCGATGTACGCCTCGCGCCCGTACAGCACCGCCTTGTCGATGCCGAGCGCGCTGTGCGTGGCGAGCTGGGCGGCGACCAGCAGATCGTCGGCCTCGAAGGCGAGCCGCTCCGGGCCGCGCAGGAACACCGCCGCGCCGATCACCCGGCGCCGGCCCCGCAGCGGCGCCAGGATCGCCCGCAGCCCGGCGGGTACGACGAGTTCGGCGTCGTCACCGAGCAGCTCCGGCAGCGCGGCGCGGGCGGCGGGCGCGTCGGCGAACACCGGCCGCACCCCACGCAGCACCTCCGCGAGGGCGCCGCCCGTGCGCACCTCGCACAGCTCGGCGGTGACGGTGGACAGCTCGCTGGGCTCCGGCGTCTGGACCGGCAGGAAACCGCCCTCGGTGTCCCGCTCCTCGGGGATCCGGTCGGTGCGCCGCAGCCGCAGCACCACCGGCCCGGTCGGCCGCTCGTCACCCACCGGCAGCGGATCGCGCAGATAGACCAGGATCGCGTCGGCGAACGTCGGCACGGTCGCCCGGCACAGGCCCATCACGATCTCGTCCAGGTCCATGCCGCGGGCGATCCGCCGGGTGGCCGCGCCCACGAACCGCAGCCGGTCACCGTCCCGCCGCATCGGCGTCGGCCTGCCGACCGCCGGATTGCCCTGTCCGCTGCGCCGCTCCTGGCCCGAGGTCCGCCCCGCGGCGTCGGGCTGCACCGGGATGCCCTCCGATGCGGGCCGCAGCATCAGGCCGCTCTCGCCCTCGCCGGGCTTCTCCCGGGCCGGGGGCGCCACCAAGGGCTCGTCGGCGGACGGCTGGGAGTGCTCGGACTGCTGCGGGTGCTGCGGGTGGTGCGGATGCTGGGGGTCCGCGCCGCCGTCCGGGCCCACCGGGGTGCCCTGCGGGCTCTCGGCGGCCGGCGCCTGCGCGGCACGCGCGGGCTCACCGGGCTGCGGCGGGGTGTGCAGCAGCGCCCCGCGGGGATCCACGGGGTCGACGCCCGGCTGGGGGCGTTCATAGGAGGTGGGGTTCTCCGTCACGCGTGTCGCATCCGTCCGTCGGGGGCCGCGCGCCGCGCCCTTCGGGGGCCCGCGCGCCGCGTGTGTTCGTCCCGCAGAAGTCCCGATACCCGGAATACGTGCCCCAGGAACGGAATTCCCGCGTGGTCAGAGGCTGTTCCTGTGTTGTTCGCCGACCGCTCGCGGCCCGCGCGGCTGATGCCCTCGTACCGCTCGCTCACGTCCTGCCGCCCCTCGGTGACATCTGGTCAGACTCCGTGCACGCTCCGGCAGTTGCTGTCGCGCTCCCGAGGCGGAGGATGATCCTACGGTTCTTGCCCGGGGGCGCATCAAGGGTCTCATGAGGACACATGCGCGGGCGTACGGTCCCAGTCGTCCGGCAACGACGGTACCGCCCAGTCGGGGTCCGGGCGCCAGTGCTGCCAGCCGTCGGCGAACGGCGGGCCCCAGGCGTTGATCACCTCCACCGCGGCCCGCCCCGCCGCCCGCACCCGCGCGGCGAGCCCGGCGTCCACCAGACCGTCCCCGCGGGCCTGCGCGAACTCGTCCTCGTCATGCCAGGACCAGCCGCGGTCCGGGTGCACGGAGATGTCCAGAAAGTGATCCTCGGAGTCCACACCGCCGTCCCAACGGGACAGCGGCTCCTCCAGGTTGACGTACCAGTTCTTGAACCGCCAGCCCTGATCCCAGAACAGCCACACCGACCACGGCTGGCCCGGTCTGGCCAGCTTCAGCACACCGGTGCCGAACCAGCGGTCCCGCTGGACCGTGCGCGGCTTGGTGTAGCGGGTCTCCAGCGGCTCCAGATGGACCGGCGTGCCGTCGGCCAGCACCGGCCTGATGCACTCGGTGCCCGGCGCCAGCCACACGGCCAGCACCTCCGCGTCGTCCCGTACGACGGTGACCGGCCGGGCGATGTGCGGGCGCGGCCCGCCGTTCTCCCGGTACCGCCACAGGATCTGGCTCCCGGGGGACCAGTACGCCGTGCCGCCGCCCGCTGCCGCCGCTGTCGCCGCTGTCACCGTCGGGTCCGTCACCGTTCCGTCGTCGTCCGCCATGGGCAGATATTAGGTGCCATCGGCATAGGACGCTGCGGTACCGGCCACGGTTCACCCGACGGTCATCGCGGACCCCCGTCCGTCACGGGCGGGTCATACGCAGCACATCCAGCGCGTCGTCCAGCTGCGCCCCGGTCAGGTCGCCGCGCTCGACGTACCCGCCCTCCAGCACGACCTGGCGGATCGTCTTCCGCTCGGCCAGGGCCTTCTTGGCGACCTTCGCGGCCTCCTCGTAGCCGATGTACTTGTTCAGCGGGGTCACCACGGACGGGGAGGACTCGGCGTACTCGCGGGCGCGCTCGCGGTTCGCCGTGATGCCGTCGACCGTGCGGTCGGCCAGCAGCCGGGAGGCGTTGGCCAGCAGCCGGATCGATTCCAGGACGTTCTTGGCGATCACCGGGAGCATCACGTTCAGCTCGAAATTGCCGGCCGCGCCCGCGATCGCCACCGTCGTGTCATTGCCCGTCACCTGCGCGCACACCATGAGCACGGCCTCCGGGATCACCGGGTTCACCTTGCCCGGCATGATCGAGGAGCCCGGCTGGAGGTCCGGCAGGGCGATCTCGGCGAGGCCGGTGCGCGGACCGGACGACATCCAGCGCAGATCGTTGGAGATCTTCGTCAGACCGACCGCGATGGTCCGCAGCTGCCCGCTGGTCTCCACGATGCCGTCCCGGGCGCCCTGCGCCTCGAAGTGGTCGCGGGCCTCGGTCAGCGGCAGCCCGGTGGCGCGGGCGACCTCCTCGATCACGGCCGCCGAGAAACCGGCCGGGGTGTTGATGCCGGTGCCCACCGCGGTGCCGCCCAGCGGCAGCTCGGCGAGACGGGGCAGGGAGGCGGTGAGCCGCTCGACGCCGTACCTCACCTGGGCGGCGTACCCGCCGAACTCCTGTCCCAGGGTGACGGGCGTGGCGTCCATGAGATGGGTGCGGCCGGATTTCACCACATCGGCGAATTCTTCCGCCTTGCGCTCCAGGGAGGCCGCGAGATGCTCCAGGGCCGGGATCAGCTCGCGGGTGACGGCGGCGGTGGCGGCGATGTGGATCGAGGACGGGAAGACGTCGTTGGACGACTGCGAGGCGTTGACGTGGTCGTTGGGGTGCACCGCGCGGCCCAGCCGCTCGGTGGCGAGGGTGGCGATGACCTCGTTGGTGTTCATGTTGGACGAGGTGCCCGAACCGGTCTGGAACACATCGACCGGGAAATGCGCGTCCCACGTCCCCTCGGCGACCTCCCCGGCCGCCTCCTGGATCGCCTCGGCGATGTCCTTGTCGAGCACCCCGAGACGAGCGTTCACCTTGGCGGCGGCGCCCTTGATCCGGGCGAGGGCCTCGATGTGGGCGCGTTCGATGCGCTGCCCCGAGATCGGGAAGTTCTCGACGGCGCGCTGCGTCTGCGCCCGCCACTTGGCGTCCGCGGGGACCCGCACCTCGCCCATCGAGTCGTGCTCGACGCGGTAGTCCTGGGCGTCGTCGCTCCGGTCGCCGCCTGCGGTCGTGGTCATCGCGCTGGTACCTCCGTGAGTGGGTCGGGCCCCGCAGGGGAGAGCGCGGGGGACGGGAGGCGTATTCCCCGGGGTCCCGCCGTCAGGTCCCCCGGGGGATCCGCCGTCAGGTTCCCTCTCCCGGGTGGGCCGGTCCGGCCCACATCCCCCGCACATGCCCCAGATGCCGGGTCATGACGGCCCGTACGGCGCTCTCGTCGCGGGCGAGGAGGGCGTCCAGCAGTTCCAGGTGCTCCTCGGCGGACGCTTCGAGGCGTCCCTCGGCCACCAGCTTGGTCAGCCCGTACAGCCGGGCCTTCGCGCGCAGCCCGCGGACCACCTCCACCAGCGGGGCGTTGCCCGCCAGCGCCAGCAGCCCCAGATGGAAGCGGGTGTCGGCCTCCACGTACGCGATCAGATCCCCGGCCGCCGCGGCGGTCACGATCTCGCGGGCGACCGGGCGCAGCGCCCGCAGGGCCACCGGGTCGGCGGTGGCGGCCAGCGCGGCCGTGGTGGGGATCTCGATCAGCGCGCGGACGTGCGTGTACTCGTCGAGCTGGCGTTCGGAGACGACGGTGACCCGGAAGCCCTTGTTCGGGACCGGATCGAGCAGGCCCTCCTTGGCCAGGTCCAGCAGGGCCTCGCGCACCGGGGTGACCGAGATCCCGAAGCGGGCGGCCAGCGTCGGCGCCGAATACACCTCCCCCGCCCGCAGCTCACCGGCGATCAGCGCGGCCCGCAGGGCATCGGCGACCCGCTCGCGGTAACTGGCCTTGGTACCGCCGAGCACGGGCAGGGGCGGGGGCTGCGGGGTCATACGGCACTACTCCTCGTGGACGTCGGGTTCAGAGTACGAACCCGGCGGGGAACGGATCGTCCGGGTCCAGCAGATACTGGGCCGTGCCGGTGATCCACGCCCGTCCGGTGAAGCTCGGCAGCACGGCCGGACGGCCCGCGACCTCGGTCGTGCCCAGCAGCCGTCCGGTGAACCGGGTGCCGATGAACGACTCGTTGACGAACTCGGTGTGCAGCGGCAGTTCGCCGCGCGCGTGCAGTTGCGCCATGCGCGCGCTGGTGCCCGTACCGCACGGCGAGCGGTCGAACCAGCCCGGGTGGATGGCCATCGCGTGCCGGGAGTGCCGGGCGGTGGACCCGGGCGCGACGAGCTGGACATGGTGGACCCCGTGGATGGACGGGTCCTCGGGATGGTGTGGCTCGTCCTCCCCGTTGATGGCGTCCATCAGCGCGAGCCCCGCCCGCAGCAGATCGTCCTTGCGGGCCCGGTCGAACGGCAGCCCGAACGCGTCCAGCGGCAAGATCGCGTAGAAGTTGCCGCCGTAGGCGAGGTCGTACGTCACCGTCCGCCCGTCGGCGAGGGTGGCCGTACGGCCCAGCCCGACGCTGAACGAGGGCACGTTGTGGAGGGTGACGTGCCGGGCCCGCCCGTGCTCGACGGCGACCTCGGCGACGACGGGCCCGGCCGGGGTGTCCAGGCGCACGGTGGTGACCGGCTCGACGACCTCCACCATCCCCGTCTCGACCAGCACGGTCGCCACGCCGATCGTGCCGTGCCCGCACATCGGCAGATAGCCGGAGACCTCGATGTAGACCACGCCCCAGTCGCAGTCCGGGCGGGTGGGCGGCTGGAGGATCGCGCCGCTCATGGCCGCGTGCCCGCGCGGCTCGTTCATCAGCAGCTGCTTGATGTCGTCGCGGTGCTCACGGAAGTACAGCCGCCGTTCGTTCATCGTCGCGCCGGGGATGGTGCCGATCCCGCCGGTGATCACACGGGTCGGCATGCCCTCGGTGTGCGAGTCGACGGCGTGCAGGACGAGGCGGCTGCGCATCAGGCGTCCCCTCGCGTGAGCCCGCCCGCGACGGCCTTCTCGGTCGCCGTGCGCACCGCCGCCTCCTGCTCCGCCGTGAGCGGCACCCGGGGCGGCCGGCAGGGCCCGCCGTACCGGCCCACGAGGTCCATGGACACCTTGATGGCCTGCACGAACTCCACCCGCGAGTCCCAGCGCAGCAGCGGGTGCAGTTGCGCGTACAGCGTGCGGGCGGTGGCCAGGTCCCCGCCGACGGCCGCCCGGTACAGCGCCGCGGACGCCGAGGGCAGCGCGTTGGCGTAGCCCGCGATCCAGCCCTTGGCGCCCGCCAGCGCCAGCTCCAGCAGCACATCGTCCGCGCCGACCAGGAGATCCAGCTCCGGGGCGAGTTCGGCGATCCGGTACCCGCGCCGGACATCCCCGGAGAACTCCTTGACGGCCCGGATCAGCCCCTCCCCGTGCAGCTTCGCGAGCAGCTCCGGTACGAGGTCCACCTTGGTGTCGATCGGGTTGTTGTACGCCACCACCGGCACGCCCGCCTTCGCGACCTCGGCGTAGTGCCCCAGCACCGCGCGCTCGTCGGCCCGGTAGGCGTTGGGCGGCAGCAGCATGACCGCGCCGCACCCGGCGTCGCGGGCCTGCTCGGCCCAGCGCCGGGCCTCCGCGGCCCCGTAGGCGGCGACCCCGGGCACGACCCGCTCGCCCCCGACGGCGTCCACCGCCGTCCGCACGACCGCCGCCCGCTCCTCCTCCGTGAGCACCTGATACTCACCGAGCGAACCGTTGGGCACGACCCCGTCACAGCCGCCCGCCACCAGCCAGGAGCAGTGCTCGGCGAACTTCCCGTGGTCGACACGGAGATCGGGGGTCAGGGGGAGGGCGGTGGCGACGAGGAGGCCGTGCCAGGGGGAGCGATGGGGGGAGGGGGGCGGGGTCATCGGGGTTCTCCTGTCGGTCGGGGGTGGGTGGGGGTCGAGTCGGAGCCGGAGTCGCTGTTCTGGTCCGTTGGGGTGTTTGCGTGGTCCGGGTCCCGGGCCAGGACGCCGAGCGGCACCGGGCGGGCGAGCAGCCGTCGTACGGGCTCGGCGGCGCATCCGGCGACCCCGGCCACGCCCGCCGCGCACATCCGCCCCTGGCACCAGCCCATCCCGGCCCGGGTGAGCAGCTTCACGGTCCGCAGATCCCCGGCACCGAGCGTGCCGACGGCTTCCCGCACCTCTCCGGCGGTGACGTCCTCGCACCGGCAGAGGACGGTCTCGTCGGTGACGAGATCCGGCCAGTTCGGCGGCGGGGTGTAGACGCGGTCGAGCGCGGCGGTGAACCGGCGCATGCGGGTACGGGCCCTGGCGGCGCCACGCCAGGAGTCCGGGCCGGGGTCGGACTTCCGTCCGGCGAGGCGGGCGGCGATCGAACGGCCCGCGATGTGCCCCTCGGCCAGGGCGAGGGCGGCGCCGCCGATCCCGGTGGTCTCGCCCGCGGCCCAGACACCGGGGATGTCGGTGCGCTGCTCGTCGTCCACGCGGACGTACGGCCCGTCGAGCCCGCAGCCGAGGGCGTCGGCGAGATCGGTGTGCGGGAGCATGCCGTGGCTGACGGCGAGGGTGTCGCAGGGGATGCGGCGTTCCGGGCCCCCGGCGAGTGGGCCGACGGTGACCGCCTCGACGCGCTCGCGGCCGTGGGCGGCGACGATCGTGTGCCGGGGCAGCACGGGGACGCGGTGCCGGAGCAGGGCGGCGGCGTAGGCGGCGGCTTCGGGGGCTTTGGGGGCGAGGGCGAGGGCGTGGCGGAGGAGGTCGCGGGGGTACGCGAGGGCGGGCCGTACGAGGCCCCGGGGATCGGCACGCGCCTGCCGTACGAGGTCCAGGGGATCGGCACGCGCCTGCCGTACGAGGTCTCGGGGATCGGCCGATTCCACCAGCGCGGCCACGCGGGCGCCCGCCGCCGCGAGTCCGGTGGCGACCGGCAGCAGCAGTGGCCCGGTCCCGGCGACGACCACGGTACGGCCCGGCAGCACGAGTCCGCCCTTGAGCATGGCCTGGGCGCCTCCGGCGGTGACGACGCCGGGGAGGGTCCAGCCGGGGAAGGGCAGTACCTGTTCGTAACCGCCGGTGGCGAGGAGGACGGCGTCGGCGTGCAGGGTGGTGCCGTGGTCCTGGGCGGGCCCGAGGAGGGCGTGGACGGCGAAGCCGCCGTCTGTGGACCGGGCCTCGACGGACCACACATGGTGATCCGTCAGATGCGTGATCCGGGTCTGCCGGGCGAGCCCGTCGCGCAGCCGCTCCCAGGTCCGCCACTGGTGGTGCAGTGCCTGCGGCCGACGTGCCCCGAGGCCGGGCGCGGGCTGCCGGTAGAACTGGCCGCCCGCTGTGGGCGCCGAGTCGAGGAGGGTGACCCGTACGCCCCGTGCGGCGGCGGCGAGGGCGGCGGCGAGTCCGGCCGGGCCCGCCCCGATCACGGCGAGGTCAGTCATCGTGGCCCGTCCCGTCCTGCGTACGGATGTCGGCGCCGGGGTCGGCGGGGACGAGACAGGCCCGCTGATCGGGCCGCCCGTCGACGGTGACGAGGCAGTCGTAGCAGATCCCGATCCCGCAGAAGACGCCTCGGGGGCTCCCGGTCGAGCGGGTGGTCCGCCAGGAGACGATCCCGGCTGCCCACAGCACGGCGGCGACGGTCTGGCCGGGCAGGGCGGGGAGTTGGCGGCCGTCGAAGGTGACGGTGAAGGGGGTGGCGGGATGGGCTTGGGTCAGGGTGAGGGGATTCATCGGGGGGTGGCCTCCGGGAATCGGTCGGGGCGCAGGGGATGGAGGTCGAGGCTCGGGCGCTGTCCGCTGATGACCTGGGCGATGAGGTGCCCGGTGCCGGGGGCGAGCCCGATGCCCGCGCCTTCGTGCCCGCAGGCGTGGAAGAGGCCCGGCACCCGGGGGTCGGGGCCCACGGCGGGCAGATGATCCGGCAGATACGGCCGGAAACCGACGTACGTCCGCATCACCCGCACCCGGTCGAGGAACGGGAACAGCCGGGTCGCCCCGGCGGCCAATTCCCGTATCACGGGCAGCGACAGTGAGCGGTCGAAGCCGACGCGCTCGCGGCTGGCGCCGATGAGCACGGGCCCGGCGGCGGTGCCTTCGACGACCGGTGAGGTCTGGAGGGCGGCGGAGTCGCTGGCCACGTCGGCCACGTAGGCGGCGGCGTAGACCTTGTGCCGGATGCGGTGGGGCGGCAGCGGTTCGGTGACGAGGACGAAGCCTCGGCGGGGCAGGACGGGGAGGTGTACCCCGGCGAGGGAGGCGACGTGGCCGCCCCAGGTGCCGGCGGCGTTGACGAGGAAGGGGGCGTGCAGGTCGCCCCGGTCGGTGCGGACGCCGCGCACGGAGCCGTCGGGGGTGTGCAGTACGCCGGTGACGGTCCGGCCGGTCTCGACGCGGGCGCCGCAGGCGCGGAGCAGGTGGGCGGCGGCGAGGGCGGGCATGACCTGGGCGTCCTGGGGGTAGCGGACGCCGCCGCTGAGGTCCGGTGCCAGGTCCGGCTCCAGGTCGCGCAGCCGGTCGCTCCCGACGCTCACGGCGTCGACCCCGGCAGTGCGCTGACTGCCGGCGAATGCTTCCAGGGCGGCGAGTTGGGTGGGCGTGTCGGCGACGACGAGGCCGCCTTTGGCCTCGTACTCGATGGCGGCTCCGAACTCGTCCGCGAGTTCGCCCCACAAACGCCGCGACAGCAGGGCGAGTTCGAGTTCGGGGCCGGGTTCCTTGTCGGAGAGGAGCAGATTCCCCTCCCCGGCCCCGGTGGTCCCCCCGGCGACCGGCCCCCGGTCGACCACGACGACCTCCAGCCCGGCACGGGCCGCGTAGTAGGCACAGGCGGCACCCACCATGCCCGCACCAACGACCACGACATCGCAGGTCAGTTGCTTGCGCATGGCAGTAATATGTCACACAGCATAGGGCGGGGGAATGGTCCGGACACGGGAAAGTGCGGGGGCGGGCTGGAGCGCCCGACGGCCCCCACCGAAGCGGGGGCCGGGGCGAGTTGGGTGGTGCGGGGTCAGGGGGACAGCTGCCCGCCCTTTATGGCGTGTACGAACGATGACCAGTGGTCCGCCGGGAAGGTGAGCGCCAGGCCGTGCGGGACTTTGCTGTCACGGACGGGGACGATGCCGGGAAAGCCGTCGGCGACCTCCAGGCACTCGCCCTGATTCGAGCCGCTGTAGCTCGACTTCCGCCACTGGAGCGCGTGGGTCATGTGTATATGTCCTTCATGATCGAGTCGATCGTGGCTGCCGATTCGTCCGGAGACAAGGCTGTTGCCCTGAGAAGATCATATGCACGCTGGGCCTCGGCGACAGGCGCCGAGTCGGCCACGATGTAGCCCGTCGGAAAGCCGTCCACATGAGCTACGTCGGCCCCATCCCGGAACGACAGCAGCCCGAATGCATTGCTTCCCGCGTGGAACGGCACGGCCGTCTCGGGGAGGATCTGGACAACGTGACGCGGGATCTCGGCAAGTTCCCAGAGCCGCTGAAGTTGGCCATGCATGATGGCCGCATCCATCGCCGGTCGGCGAAGCGCGTACTCACTGATCACCAGCCACAACCGCGGCGGGTCGTCCCCGGTGAGAATGTGTTGCCGTGCCATGCGAAGAGTCACGGCTTCATCGAGATTGTCCGGCCGTCCGGCTCGTAGGACTGCCCGCGCGTACTCCTCCGTCTGAGCGAGTCCGGGAATCAGCAGCGGGTTGAACAGCCTTACGTGCGTGGCCACTCCCTCCAGCTCGACGTACGGGCGGAACCACGCCGGATATGCGTGCCTCAACGCGAGCGGCCACAACCGCATAAAACGCCCGTTGGCGTGCGGGAACACCCGGTCGCACGCCTCCGCGAACTCCCTGGGCGGTACCCGCTGCCCCTGCTCGACCTTGGCCACGAGAGAGTACCCGCAGGTCGCTTCCTTGCCGAAGTCCGCCCGGGACATGCCCAGTAGCTCCCGTTCGAGCCGGGCCTCATTGCCGAAGTGGGCGAGCGCGGACGACGCCGGATCGGTGAGGTCCGCGCCGTCCGTTTCAGCGGTCACGCGCTCCACCCCCTCTTCCTGTCTGGACAGTTGGCCCTGTCCAACCGTCACCCCTGGTGATCGTATCCCTACGCATCGAAGCTAGGGAGCGGAACAAACAGCACAGGCCACATCCAAAACCCCCGCGACGCGGCGAACGTCCGGGGGCGTGGCCACCAGCTACCCAGAGGAGCTGACGGCAGTGAGCATTATCCATACGTTCGTGGGGTGGGTACTGGGCATTCTGATGCCCGGCACCGGCAAGCGGAGGGCGGATGTCCGTCCGGCCCCCGAGCCCTCCTCATGGTGCCACCGCGCATCCTGCCCGGCCGTCGCCGTACGACTTCCCGCGCACCGGTCTCCGTACGGCCTCGCCGATCCGCCGTTCGACGGCACCGATACCGCCCTGGTCCGCCCGTACGTCGCCAGCCGGGCAGGGGCGGCGTGATGAGCGCGCCGGTCGCGGACCCGCAACTGTCGGCGGAATGCGCAGTCGCACGGCGGACGGAGTACGCCGATCTGCACACCTGGTGCCGCCGCACGGCGGACGTGTCGCTGGCGCACCGCGGCGGGGTCGTACTGGTCCCGCGCTGCTCCTGCGCCTGCCACGTGCCGGTCGGGGAGGGCGCGCGGTGAACGCTGGTACGCCGCCCGCGCCGGGCACTTCCCGGCTGACGATCGAGACGTACCGGGTGGCCCCGGACGGCGAGCGCGTAGGGCGTACCCCGCCCCGCACCTACCGGCCCGGCCCAGGCCCCATCGTGCTCGACTCCCTCCGCTGGCCCCCGTGCCGCTGCCCACGCTGCCGGACGGGCGACGGCCCGAGAGGTGTCTGGTAACGGCGCCGCGAGCAACTGGGAGGCCCGGACGGAGGCGGCAGCATCGGTCACGTGCAGGTGGGGCAGGGAAGGCCGGGGTCGGCACGGTTGGGGGAGCACGTCACGAGGGCGATGGAGTGGAAGACCGTGCCCGTCAGGTAGTGGCCGAGGGACACGTCCCCACCCCACGTGAGCCGCTCGACGGCGGCTTTCGCGAGGAGGGCGAGCCTGGTCGCCGCCCGGTTCTCCTCGGAGGCGAACCGGGGGGCGAGTCCGGCGAGTCGGAGGGCCAGCCACTCGCCGGCCTCCTTGGGCTCCTCCCACGTCCCCCGGATCGCGGACGGCGGCTTCAGCAGCCAGTGCGCCGTCTGGATCGGGGGCAGGTCGGAAGTCCGGAACAAGGACACGGCTTCCCGGTACCGGTCCCGCACCTCCTGATCACTGCTCCCGGTCGGGGCCTGCCCCGGGGGCCGCCGCACACTCTCCTTGTCGAACGCCCGCTTCTCCCCGAGCCATGCGTAACCGTGGTGGTGCACTGCCGCTCCGTTCCATGGGAGGGTGACGGCCCTGCCCAACGGCGCGGGGCAGGGCCGTCGGTGTCCGGGTGGGGCTGTGGATCAGGCGGAGAGGTCGAAGCGCGCGGGGTCGATCCCCGCCGCGTCCAACTCCGCCGTGGTGAAGCGCAGCGGCTCCGCGGCGGGGCGCTTGCTGTCACCCATGGCCCAGGCACCCGGCCCGATCCGCGCGAGCGTCACGCAGGCTTCGCCGTCCGGGTGGGTGTTGCCGCCGCATGCCTTCGAGAATTCGACTCCGTCGATGGGGAGCCCGTACAGGTCGGTCATCGTGGTGCCCTTCCTGATCTGCTGACGGCTCCGGAGAGAGCCGTCTCCCGTCCGTGGGGGACGGAAGTCCTGAAAGACGGTCACTCCGTAGGGCATTTGATATGCCGATAGATGACAAGCGGTGCCCCCGACTGTCTTTCGATGGAGCCTCGGCGCACCCGTTCGAGCGACTCAATGGACTTCAGGCAGGCAGGACACATTTCCCCTTGAGGGGCGTAGGTGACGTATTCCCATTGCCTGGCGTCTGTGCTTCCTGCGGCTGTCTTCGCACGCATATCGTCGGCCTCCCAGTGAACCCGTCCTGTCTGCCCAATGCTGGCAGGATTCGCGCATCGTTGCCTAATTTATGCGCGTTTTCGGGTAAAATAATCGGCGCCCTCGGAGAGAGGTCTTCGATACTCGTCCCCACGAGTCAGGAGTCCGGAGCATCCGGGATCGGGTTCTCCGGTGACATCGCCCTTCGGCTTCACGAATATCACGCAATGATGCCGGGTGGCGTACGCTGGAAAGAGTCCTATTTGTGCTGTCGGGTAAAAATCCTGGCCCATTCGGAGAGGAGTCCGCGACACTCGTTTCCGAATACGGCGTACGACTCATATCGCTCAAAGTCTTCCCGGTAAGCGTTTACGTCTCTGTGGTCTCGAAGGATCAGAGCACCTGTTTGGGTCTCGACTTGGACCAGCCGCCGGTCGTACACGGTGAAGACGCTTAGTGGGGTCTCGCTGACGGGGCCGACTATCCCGAGGGGGATCACTCCTAGTCGAACGTTGGGGATGCGCGAGACGGACGCTAGCCGGTCGAGTTGCATAGCCATCGCGATAGGTGAGGCTAGAGGCCACCGAACGGCCTGCTCGGTCAGTAGGAATGTGAAGAACTTCGATGAGTCCAAGAGGGTCTGCTGGCGCTCCAGCTTCTTGGCCACGATCTTGGACATGTCACCAGGGTTTCGCGCGAGGCTCGCTCGCGCGTAATCGGGCGTCGACAATAGGCCGGTGATCATCGTCGGCAGGAAGAAGCGAAATTCTGTTGTGACGGCTTCCAGTCTGGACAATTCATTCTGTTTCTTGTCCAGGCCCCGCCGTCGAGAGGCCCAATCGTCCTGCCACTCAGTGTTGGCTGCGTGAGCAAGGTTGAGTATCTCCGTGGCAATAGGGCCCTGCGCCCCGAGCGTCTCCAAAATTAGCTCAACATCAACGATGGTCGGGGTGATCTTACCGCTCTCGATATTGCTGACTTTGGTCTGGGACATGTTGCAGCGCCGAGCGAGCGCGGTCTGAGTGAGACCGGCTCGCTTGCGCTCGCTGCGTAGTGCTTCTGCTAGGTCAGACCCAGACTTGCCTAGCGACTCAGGATCAAAGGTCAAGGCCCTTCACGTACTCCTCGAAGGGAACCGATTCGGCCAGGGCGATCCGCTGGTATTCCAGGAAGGGACTCACGTCGCCTTCAAAGACCTCCCGATTGATTTGCGTGCCGTCCGACTCGTAGTTCATCAGCACGACTTCGGACCAGTCGAACATCCAGAAGTCCTGCACCCTCTCAAGGGGGTTGGGTCTACCTGTGACATCCATGATACGAATGTCTTCACCAGCCCACGCATGCGGTTGGTAGTACATGAACTCATAGCGCAGGTAGTCAGACAGAGGGCGAGTCACGATGTGAACACGCCCCTTGTTCTTTCCTTCCCGTCGCAGCCGCTTGAGGTCCTCGGTGTACTCGTTCGAGTAGGCGTGAGGGTCAATGCGTTCCCCGGAAAAGAACGCCTCGATCTCCTCGGTTTCTTGAGGGACGCGGTACTCCGGCAAGGTTTCCAGCCGCCATGCCTCATGCTGGAAAGTCTCGAACCGAGCCGCCCACTCGTCACCATCCAAGAGCACGGAAAGCCTCCCTCAGTGTCTCCTCCGGGATCTCCACGAGCCCTTCCCCATCTGGGGCGGTGAATGCTTGGGACACGTCGCCCTGCACGACGAAAGACCCGGACGCGGTCCGGTAGACGTTGGGGCAGTCGTTCTTGTTGCACTCACCCGTAGCGGTGCCCGTAAGCCGGGTCAGTTCCTCACGCGCCATCGTGAAACCCCCTTGTGTCTGGCCCATGTTGAGGGCCGTTGCAGATGACGGTACGAAGATTGGTTGTTGTCGTCCATGTGGGATCACGAATATTCGCGTTGTCGGGTAAGGATCTTGACGTTGGCCCTTGGCAGCTTGATGGGGTGGGGCCCTAGGAGACGCCAAGAGCCCCTGACCGACGGCCAAGGGCTCCCTACAGGTGGCTACGTGGCTACGTCAGCCCAGCCCCGCCCCCCGCACCGGAATACTCGTGAACGTAGGTGCCGGAGCCGGGTCCTGGAAGAAATCGTTGCCCTTGTCGTCCACCACGATGAACGCCGGGAAATCCTCCACCTCGATCTTCCAGACCGCCTCCATGCCCAGCTCCTCGTACTCCACGACCTCGACCTTCTTGATGCAGTCCTGGGCGAGGCGGGCGGCCGGGCCGCCGATGGAGCCGAGGTAGAAGCCGCCGTGGGTGTCGCACGCGTCGGTGACCTGCTTGCTGCGGTTGCCCTTGGCGAGCATCACCTTGGAGCCGCCGGCCGCCTGGAACTGCTCCACGTAGGAGTCCATTCGGCCGGCTGTCGTCGGGCCGAAGGAGCCCGACGCGTAGCCCTCGGGCGTCTTCGCGGGGCCCGCGTAGTACACCGGGTGGTCCTTCAGGTACTGCGGCATCTCCTCACCCGCGTCCAGCCGCTCCTTGATCTTGGCGTGCGCGATGTCGCGGGCCACGACCAGCGGGCCGGTCAGGGAAAGGCGGGTCTTGACGGGGTACCGGGTCAGCTCGGCGAGGATGTCGGGCATCGGCTGGTTGAGGTCGATGCGCACCACGTCCGACGACGCCTCGTCCAGGTGCTCGTCCGTCGTCTCCGGCAGGAAACGCGCCGGGTCGGTCTCCAACTGCTCCAGGAAGACGCCCTCCGCCGTGATCTTCGCGACCGCCTGCCGGTCCGCCGAGCAGGACACGGCGATGGCCACGGGGCAGGACGCGCCATGGCGCGGGAGGCGCACGACCCGTACGTCATGGCAGAAGTACTTGCCCCCGAACTGCGCCCCGATCCCGATCTTCTGCGTCAGCTCGAAGACCTTCTCCTCCAGCTCCTTGTCCCGGAAGCCGTGCCCGAGCGGCGAACCCTCGGCCGGGATCTCGTCCAGATAGTGCGCGGAGGCGTACTTCGCGGTCTTCAGCGCGTACTCCGCCGACGTACCGCCGACCACGATCGCCAGGTGGTACGGGGGACAGGCCGCCGTACCCAGCGAGCGGATCTTCTCCTCCAGGAACTTCATCATGGAGGCCTCGTTGAGGACCGCCTTCGTCTCCTGGTACAGGAACGACTTGTTGGCGCTGCCGCCGCCCTTGGCCATGAACAGGAACTTGTACGCGCCGCCGTCGGCCGCGTACAGCTCGATCTGGGCCGGGAGGTTCGAACCCGTGTTCTTCTCCTCCCACATGGTCAGCGGGGCCATCTGGGAGTAACGGAGATTGAGCCGGGTGTACGCGTCGTAGATGCCGTGCGACAGGGCCGCCTCGTCGCCGCCCTCCGTCAGCACCTGCTGTCCGCGCTTGCCCATCACGATGGCCGTGCCCGTGTCCTGGCACATCGGCAGCACGCCCGCCGCCGCGATGTTCGCGTTCTTCAGCAGGTCCAGCGCGACGAACTTGTCGTTCGCGGACGCCTGCGGATCGTCGATGATCCGGCGCAGCTGGGCGAGGTGGGCGGGGCGCAGATAGTGCTGGATGTCATGGATCGCCTCCTCGGCGAGCTTGCGCAGCGCCTCCGGCTCGACCTTGAGGAAGGTGCGCCCGTCGGCCTCGAAGGTGGAGACACCCTCGGAGGTCACCAGCCGGTACGGAGTGGTGTCCTCTCCCATGGGGAGCAGATCGGTGTACGCGAACTCAGGCATCTCGGCCTATTCCTCACTCACGGCGGACAGCGGCTGGCATCCATTGGCAGCGCTCCCCAGCGTAGGACGTACCACCGACAGCGTGTCGGTGAGGTAGGACTCAGTTCACCGGCTCCCGGGGTGTCGCGATCTATCGTGTGTGGGTACGCTGCTGTCGTGGACCTTGAGAAGCAGACCAGGCAGACCAGGCCGAGCAGTCCCAGTCCCGCTCCGAGTCCCGGTCCCCGTCGGAGTCCCGAGGTGGCGCCCGCCGAGCTGCGCGCCTCCGACGCCGACCGTGACCGGATCGCGGACATCCTGCGTGATGCCATGGCCGAGGGCCGTCTGACCGCCGAGGAGCACTCCGAGCGGATCGAAGGGGTCTACCGGGCCAAGACGGTCGGCGAGCTGGAGCCGCTGATCCGCGATCTGCCGGGCGCCCACCAGGAGCCCGCGGCGAGCGCCTACGCGGCGGTGCCCAGCCGCCCGAGCGAGGGCGCGATACCCACCGAGGCGGACGACAGCGTCGTCGCGGTGTTCAGCAGCGCCGTGCGCAAGGGCCGCTGGCGCGCGGGCCGCCGTATCCACGCCTACGCGGTCTTCGGCAGCGTCGAGATCGACCTGAGCGAGGCCCTCTTCGAGTACCAGCAGATCGCGATCAAGGCGTTCTCGGTCTTCGGCAGCGTCGAGATCAAGGTCCCGGAGAATGTCTCGCTGCGCGGCAACGGCGGGGGAGTGCTGGGCAGTTTCGAGGTGCGCACGCTCGACTCGGGCGATCCGCAGGCCCCCGTGGTCTTCGTCGACGGCTGGGCCGTGCTCGGCAGCATCGAGGCCCGGCCCAAGCGCGGCAAGTTCGTCGCCGACATCGCCAGGATCGCCGACAAGGTGCAGCGCAAGGTCGAGAAGGTCCAGCGCAAGTATCTGTGACCCGCGGGCGCGCAGTGGTGCGCGCAGACCCCGGCACGGGTGTATCAGTACTCGCACGCCCGGACCCCCGGGTCCCGGCGCTGCCTTTGCGTCGGCCCCCGCGATCATTGACGGTCGTGAATTTCCGCCGCGAAACGAACGCGTCCGGGTGCCGTACCGCTCAAGAACCGCCAGGTTCCCCGGGGTTGGGAACTCCCTGCATAGGCGCGCGCACAGCGGGTAGACCTTGCTGCATCGTCTCTCGCTCGCGAAGCCGTCGTCAGGAGTAGACCGTGCTGCAACCGCCGCATTCGTCCCTACCGGTAGCTGCCGTTCCGGCGCAGCGGGTGCCAGCGCGAGACAGGGACCAAGACGCCCCGTGGCACACCGAAGCGGTGTGCCGGCGGGACGAGGCAGGCCTGTTCTTCGCACCCTCCAAGGAACCCACCGCCGCGCGGCTCTCCCGCGAGGAGGCCGCCAAGCGGGTCTGCGCCCGCTGTCCCGTCATGGTCGAGTGCCGCGAGCACGCGCTGCTCCAGCCCGAGCCGTACGGCGTCTGGGGCGGCCTCACCGCCGCCGAGCGCCGGGTCGTGCTGGCCAGGCGGCGCCGCCGCGAGATGGAACTGACGAAGACGGCCGGGGCGGCGGGCCGCATAGCGCAAGCCGGCTGACCCCGGCAGGGAGCGCCCCCTCCGCACCGGGGGGGCGCCCCGCCGGCCGCCGCGGGCGCGCGCAGCCGGGTTTGGGGGCGTGGGGGTGCCGGGGGCGGT